>CAVGKN010000025.1:0-9282 GCA_963629855.1 Lachnospiraceae bacterium | reverse complement strand
ACTTCACGATCCGCGTCTCGGGCTACGCCGTCAAGTTCATCGACCTGACGCGCGAGCAGCAGCTCGACGTCATCAAGCGCACCTGCCACAAGACGCTTTAGGGCTACGCTTCGCTGGGGGTGAGGGCTTTAGGGGTGTTGCAGCGTATGCTGACTGGGAAGATTCATTCCTACGAGACGTTCGGGGCCGTGGACGGCCCCGGCGTCCGTTTCATCGTCTTTCTGAGCGGCTGTCCTCTGCGCTGCCGCTACTGCCACAATCCCGACACGTGGGCGCGGCCGCCCGCGTTCGAGGCGACGGCCGAGGAGGTCGTGGCGCACGCGTGCCGCTATCAATCCTACTGGGGACGCGAGGGCGGCCTCACGCTCTCCGGCGGCGAGCCGATGCTGCAGGCCGCGTTCGGCGCGGAGGTCTTCGCGCGCATTCACGCGGCGGGCGCGACCACGTGCCTCGACACGTCGGCGGCGTGCTACCGCGCGGACGACGCGGCGCAGGAGGCGCTGCTGCGCGTGACCGACACCGTGCTGCTCGACCTCAAGGTGTTCGACGCGGCGGCGCATCGCGCGCTCACGGGGGCGGACAACGCGCCCGTGCTCGCCTGCGCGCGCCATCTCGCGGAACTCGGCACGGACGTCTGGATCCGGCGCGTGCTCGTGCCCGGCCTCACGGACGATCCCGACGACCTCGCGCGCACGGGCGACTTCATCCGCTCGCTCGGCAACGTGCGCCGCGTGGACGTGCTGCCCTACCACGCGCTCGGCGTGCCCAAGTGGCGCGCGCTCGGCATTCCCTACACGCTCGACGACGCGCGCGCGCCCACCGAAGACGAACTCGCCCGGGCGCGCGCGTTGCTCGCGGGCCCGGGCGATGTGGCGTGACGCTGGAAGTGTCCGCTAGAACCGCGCGAGGTCGAGCATGCTGCTCGGGCCGAAGGCGCGCAGGTAGATGAAGAACGACACGCGGTTGTCGCACGGTTCCTTCGAGTCGTCCACGCGCGTGAACGACGTCTCGTGCGCGAAGAGCACGCGGTAGCCGATGCAGTCCGTGAGAATGTCGAACCACGCGCCGACTTCATCCACCTCGCTGCGGCGGCAGTCGAGGCGGATGTAAGGCGACCAGGCGAAATTCTCGCACACGCTGTGCGTGAAGCCGAGCTGCAGGATGTTCGAGAGCTGATAGTTCCAGCGGTCGTAGTTGCTGGGCAGATAGGTCCAGAGGCGCTGGTCGCGGCCGATGTAGCTCACGTGGTAGTCGAAGGTGTCCGTGAGGCGCTGGCGGAAGATGATGTCGGCGTAGGAGGCCTTGGAGTTCTGGCAGTCGTACTCGGCGCGGGCGAGGAAGGAGATGTCGCGCGAAGGCTTCCAGCGGATGCGCGTGCCCGGCACCACCTGGCGGTGGCCGGAGCGGTTGTAGTTGCCGTCCTTGTCGTCGCGGGGATAGCCGGCGAGCACGCTATCCTTGCCATAGGGCGACATGGTCTCGAACGGCACGGCGAGGTAGAGGTCCCAGTCGAGCACGGTGCGCAGCACGCCCGTGTCGTCCACTTCCTGGAAGGTGTTGCGCAGGCCCGGGCGGATGCCATGCCAGTTGTAGGGCAGGCCGCGGCCCTCGAAGCCGAACTGGTCGAGCCAGTCGATGGAGCGGTCGTAGCTGTCGAAGGCGTAGTAGCGCGAGCCGTGGCCGCCGCTGAGATCCACGGCCTGGTAGGAGTAGTCGAGATAGGGCTCGACCACGTGGCGCCACTTGTCGCCGTACCAGGCGCTGCCGCGCGCGGCGGCCGTGAAGCCGACTTCGCCGATGCTGCGGAAAATGCCGTCGCCGGAGGCCTTGAGGTAGTTCGCGTCGGCGTCGCCGCTGTCGCTCCAGTAGGTGCCGCGATAGCCCACGCGCGGCACGAGGGAGAGCACGTCCCAGAGCTTGAACGGCAGGGTGACGCGGTGCGCGGTGTCCATGCGGAACGCCTGGTAGTCGGCGCCGCGGCCGTTCACGCCGATATACGGCACGTAGCGGTACATGGGGTCGTGCGAGCCGTAGCGCGCGTAGTCGTGGTTGAGGTAGCCGGCGCGGGTCTGCGATTCGTAGTTGAGCGGCAGATCCCAGATCGGCTGCGGCTCGATGGCGAGCCAGCCCTCGGGCAGGCGCGCGGTGCCGGCGTAGAAGTCGTTGATCGGGCCGGAGACGGAGCCACCCGCCGCCCACGAGAGCTCGCGGTGCTCGTACCAGGCCTCGTTCATCGGAATCGACTCGCGGCGGTCGTCGCGGTCGAAGAAATCGTGCGCCATGCGCGAATCGGAATAGTAGCTCGCATAGGCGTTGAACGTGTCGCGTTCCGTGAAGTCGGCGGCGTGCTCGAACGTGACGCGGTAGCGCTCGCGGTCCACGTCGCTGCCCCAGTTGCCGTAGCGGCGGTGGTGGCCGTTCCAGCGGCGGCCCGTGTAGCGGTCGTAGTCCTCGTCCCAGGCGTAGAACGCCTTCACCTGGCCGCGGCCGAAGCCCTCACGCGAAAGCTCGGGCGAGCCGGAGGCGGAAGTGCCCGTCTTACGGCCCCAGCGCAGCCCCTCGCCGAGCGCAAAGCCGTTCTTCGTGCGGAACTCCGCGTAGGTGGTCGCGCCGAGGTAGGCGCTGTTCGCCTCGCGGCGCTCGTAGAGCGAATACTTGTAGCTCGTGAGCAGGTAGCCGCCCCAGCGCGAACGGTAGCCCGGCACCACGCGCAGGCCGTAGTCCGTGTTGAGCGGCTGGTACCAGATCGGCAGCCAGAACACGGGCACGCCCCAGTGGTAGAGCCACACGTCCTTGGCGAGAAACGCCTGATCCTGGATGTAGGTGAAGTCGCCGCGCAGGCCCCAGTGGAGCGTCTCCTCCGGCGCGTTCGTGCACGTGGTGGCGAAGGCGTCGTCGCCGAAGCTGTACACGCCATCGACCGTGCGCTGCACGCGCGGCGAGCGGAACGTGAACGGCGCCGCCACCGCCGAGACGTGGCCCGTGGCGAGCAGCTCGCCCGTGCTGCGGTTGGCGCTCATGTAGTCGCCCTTTACGCGCATCGGACCCGAAACGCGCGCGGCCGGATCGACCCGCGGCTTGCGCTCCGCGGGATGCAGATAGTCAAGGTACTGCGCCGGCGCCGCGCAGGCGGCGCAGACGGCGAGGACGGCAAGTGATGTCTTCATGCGTGTTCTTTCGTGTTCAAGGGGGCTCTCGCGAAACGACCCGGCTAGACGGTGGGCAGTCCCGCACGGGAAGAGTATAGCACACGCCCCGTCTCCGCGTCTAGGATGGAGAAGGTCTCGGGGTGGCGATGCAGCTCCGAGACGAACGTAAGCTTCGTGTTGTGGCGCGCCTGCAGCTCGGCGAGGATCTGCGCGTCTTCCGTGCGCAGACGCTGCATCACCGCCGGCGCGATCACGATCTTCGGCACGATCGGCCGCTTCTCCTGATCCGCCTTGCGCAGAATCGACGTGAGCTGGCGCTGCAGCTCGATCGACACGGCGAGCGGACTCTTCACCACGCCGTGGCCGCCGCAGCACGGGCACGTGCTCGACAGCATCGAGAGGATCGACTCCTCGTGGCGCTGGCGGCTCATCTCCAGCAGGCCGAGCTCGCTGATCTCGAGCACGTTCGTGCGCGCGCGGTCGCGCTTGAGCGCGTCCTTCAGCGCGCGGTACACCTGCTTCTGGTGCTTGCGGCTCTTCATGTCGATGAGGTCGAGCACCACGAGGCCGCCGATGTTGCGCAGGCGCAGCTGGCGCGCCACCTCCTCCACGGCCTCGAGGTTGACCTCGAGGATCGCGTCCTCCTGCGTGCCCTTGCCCTTGTGATGGCCCGTGTTGACGTCCACGGCGATGAGGGCCTCGGTCTCGTCGATCACGAGGTAGCCGCCGCTCTTGAGCTTGACCTGGCGGTTGAAGGCGTCCTGCAGCTGGCGTTCGATGCCGAGGCGCGCGAAGATATTCTCGGCGCCGTCGTAGTGGCGCACCTTGCCGCGGGCGCGGCGCGAGATGCGAGCCGTGACGTCGCGCAGCTTCTCGTAGGTCTTCTCGTCGTCCACGAGCACGCCGTCGATGTCTTCGGTGAGCCAGTCGCGCACGACGCGCTCCACGAGGTCGGGCTCCTGCCACACGCAGCACGGCGCGCGCAGGTTCTTGACGTTGCCCTGCATTTCGTGCCAGCTTTCGAGCAGGTTGCGGATGTCGCGCACGAACGAGGTGCCGCGCGCGCCCACGCCCGCCGTGCGCACGATGAGGCCCACTTCGTCGGGGATGAGCAGCTTGTCGAGGATCTGCTTGAGGCGCTTGCGCTCCTCGGCGTCGCCGATCTTGCGGCTCACGCCGCGCGTCTTCGTGCCGGGCATCATCACGAGGTAGCGGCCGGGAATCGAGAGGTTCGTCGTCACGCGCGGGCCCTTCGTCGAGATCGGACCCTTCGTGACCTGCACGATGATCTCCGTGCCGGGCTTGAAGCGCGCGTGGATCTCCTCGGGCGTGAGCTTCTGCGCGCGGCCGCGCTTGCGCCCGCCGTTCTTGCCGTTCTTGCCCTTGCCGTTCTTCGCGTTCTGCGCCTCCGAGGCCTCGGTCTCGTCGATCTCGTCGAGGAAGGCGTCCGCGTCGGGCTGCATGTCCCAGTAGTGGAGGAAGGCGTTCTTCTTGAGGCCGATGTCCACGAACGCGGCCTGCAGGTCGTCCTGCAGGTTCTGGATGCGCCCCTTGAAGACGCAGCCCACGAGGCGCTCGTCCTCGGGATGCTCGACCATGTACTCTTCGAGGCGGCCGTTTTCGAGCACGGCCACGCGCGTCTCCAGGCGCTCGACGTTCACCACGATCTCGCGCTTGACCTTGTTTCTCCTGAGCCAGTTCTTCACTGTGCTGACAACTGTTTGAATGACAGACATGATTTTTTCCTTTAAGTGCTGAGTGCTGAGTGCTGAGTGCCTCGTGCGTTTTGAAAAACTTCTAACTTCTAACTGCTAACTTTTAATCTTTAACTTTTAACGTTTAACGTTTAACTTTCGGTCCGGTGGACATTCACGCTCTGCACGACGCCGAGCGCGGCGAGGAGCACGACCAGGAACGTGCGCCCCGCGCTGATGAAGGGCAGCGGCAGGCCCGTGATGGGCATGAGCCCGATCGACATCGCCACGTTCACGTAGAGGTGGCAGAAGACGAGCGTGCCCACGCCCACGCCCACCAGGCGCCCGCGGTCGTCCGTGGCCCGGAAGGCGCTGCGCATGAGCGCGAGCAGCAGGCCGAGGAAGAGCGCGAGCATGGTGAGCGTGCCGGCGAAGCCCGCCTCTTCGGCGAGCACCGCGAAAATGAAGTCGTTCATCGAGACGGAGGGCGGCAGGTAGCCGAGCGTCTTCTGCGAGCCCTTGCGCAGCCCCTTGCCCCACACGGAGCCGGAGCCGATGGAGATCTGCGCCTGGCGCAGGTTGTAGCCCGCGCCGCGCAGGTCGCGGTCGGGGAAGAGGAACACGCGCAGGCGCTTGAGCTGGTGGTCGCGCAGCGGCAGGCAGGCGTAGATCTTCGCGCGCTTCTCCGCGTCGGGCGTCTGCTCGGCGATGAACACGGTGCCGAGCACGGCGCCGGCGGCGAGCATTCCCGCGAGCAGCAGCGTGACGAGGCCCTTCGTCCACACGCGCGCGGCGAGCAGCATGGCGAGGCCCGCCGGCACGAGCACGAGCGCCGTGCCGAGGTCGGGCTCCGCGAGGATGAGCAGCGCGGGTACGCCGAGCGCGGCCGCACCGAGCGCGAACCACTTGAACGATTCGCGCCCCGCGCGCCCGAAGACGTGCGCGAGGAAGAGGATCACCGCGAACTTCGCCGTCTCGCTCGGCTGGAAGAACCACAGCCAGCGCTTGCCGCCGTACACCTCCGACCCGACCGCGAGCACCGCCACGAGCAGCACGAGCGCGCCCGCGTAGAGCGGCGCGGCGAGGTAGTCGAGCAGCTTCCGGTAGTCGATGAGCGCGAACGCCGCGTAGAGCGCGAGGCCGAACACCGCCGTCGTCGCGTGCGTGATCCAGAGGGACTGCAGCGCCGCCGACTGCCGCGCGCTGCCGGCGCTCCAGATGAAGACCGTGCCCGTGACGACGAGCGCGAACGCGCACGCCGTGAGCGCGCCGTCCATGCGGCGCAGTTTGTCGAAGAACGCGCGCATGGCTAGTCACCCCCGCCTTCGTTTGCGCGGGCCGCGCGGTGGCGCCCCGTGATTTCCGTTTCGCCGAAGATCGCGGCGAGCACGTTGTGCACGCGCGGCGCCACGGTCTTGCCGCCGCTCTCGCCGCGCTCGATGATCATGGCGAGCGCGATGGTGGGGTTCTCGAACGGCGCGAACGCGATGATCCACGTGTTCTTGCGCTTCGTGGCGCCGCGCCCGATCTCGGCCGTGCCCGTCTTGCCCGCGCACTCCACGTTGAGCTGGTGGCGAATGCGCCGCCCCGTGGCGGGATCGGTCTCGCCGCGCACGAGGATGCCGCGCCCCGTGCCGCCGTCCACCACGTCCTTCATGCCCCGGCGCACGAGCGCGATGGATTCCGCCGAGAACGGCAGCCGCCCCGCGGGCCTGCGCGCGCCCGCGCCCGTGACGTGCAAATAGGGCTTCCACAGCGTGCCGCCGTTCGCGAGCGTGGCGGCGACCACGGCCATCTGCAGCGGCGTGACGAGCAGCATGCCCTGGCCGATGCTCATCTGGCACACGTCGCCGGGATACCACGGCTCGCCGTACCAGCGGCGCTTCCACGCGTCGTCCGGCACCACGCCCGCGATCTCGCCACCGAGGTCGATGCCCGTCGGCCGCCCGAGCCCGAAGGCGCGCGCGGCGGAGATCACGGCGTTCGTGCCCACGGCCGTGCCGAGGTTGCAGAAGAAGGAGTTGCAGCTCTGCTCCAGCGCGGAGCGCACGGTCATCGGCCCGTGGCCGTAGCGGTCCCAGCAGTGCAGGCGCAGGTTGCCGAGGCGGTAGACGCCCTTGCAGTCGTACTCGTCCTCCGGCAGCCACGCGGTGGCGAGCGCGGCGAGCGCGGTGATGGGCTTGAAGGTGGAGCCGGGCGCGTAGCCTTCGGCGATGGCGCGGTTCTGGCCGCGCTTGGCGGGCGCGTTCGTGAGCGAGGCGTAGACGCCGGCGGTGAGGCGCGGCACGCAGGCGTTCGGGTCGAACGTGGGCGCGCTCGCGAGGGCGAGCACCGCGCCGTCGCGCGGGTCGAGCACCACGGCCGCGCCGGTCATGCCGGCGAGCTCGCGCTCCACGGCGCGCTGGATGTCGAGGTCGAGCGTGAGCGTGAGGTCGAGCCCGTTCACGGGCGCCACGTCGCCCGAGGCGCCGTCGTCGCCGCCCTCGAGCAGCGCGCGGCTGCGCGAGCTGAGCCGGAAGCCGCGCGCGTCCACGAGCACGCGCCGCTCGCCCGTGACGCTGGAGAGATAGCCGTTGTAGAAGCCCTCCACGCCTTCGCGCCCGCGGATCTCCTTTTCGCTGTAGTAGATCGGGTCGTCGGTCTTGCCCTCGGGGTCGCCGCGCCCGGTGTAGCCGAGCACGTGCGCCGCGAGCGTGCCGTAGGGGTAGGTGCGCTCGGCGTCCGTGAAGTCCTCGAAGCCGGGGAACTCGTGCGCGTGCTCGCAGAAGCGCGCGAGCGTGGCGGCGTCGAGATCCTGCCACACGGTGAGCGGCACCGCGCTCGCCGTCCGCACGTGGCGCGCGATCTGCGCCGACGTGATCTGCCGCGGCTTTCCAAGCAGCGCGGCGAGCCGGTCGAGGTCGGCCTCCACCGCCGCCACGGTGTTGCTCACCGCGCCGCGCCGCTGGAAGGTCTCGAGGTCGCAGCGGATGCAGAGGCTCGGCCGGCTCTCGGCGAGGATGCGCCCCGCACGGTCGAGAATGCGCCCGCGCAGCCCCGGCACGCGCACGCGCCGCGTGCCCTGGATGGTCTGCTCCTCCTTGAAGTCCGCCACGTTGAGCACCTGCAGACGGAAAAGCGAAATCGCGAGCACGAGCTCGCCGAAGGTGAACACCGCCGCGAGCGCCAGCACGAACCAGGGGGACGTCTTCATGCGCGCCTCCCGTCCGTCTTGGGCATGCGGAAGCCCACCGCGCGCTCGCACGCGGGCAGCAGCGCGAACACGAGCGCGCCCGTCGGCGCCGCGGGCAGCGCGCTCGCGAAGAAGCGCACCACGAGCTCGCCCTCCGTCACGCCCCACACGGCGAGCCACACTTCGTGCAGCGGCGCGGCGGCCGCGAGCGCCACCAGCCCGAGAAGCCCCGCCGACCAGCCCGGCACGAGCGGACGCAGCGCGCGCGCGGCCACGCCCGCCAGTAGGAAAAAGCCCGTGGCGCAGCCGAGCGGAAACGCGCTGAGCGCGTCCTCGAACGCGCCCGCGAAGAGCGCCGCGCCCGCCCAGCACGTGGCGATCGCCGGCGCCGCGTCGCGGTCGCGCGGCTCGGGCGCCGGCTCCGTGAACGCCCAGTGCAGCGCGAGCGCGAGCAGCAGCGGCGCCTTCGCGCCGCCGAACGCGGGCAGCATGTCCTGCACCGCGGCCGCGAGCGTCGTGCAGAGGAGCACGAACAGGAACTGGCAGATCCTAGTCTTCACGGCGAATGAACACGTGCTCCAGCGAGGGGAAATCGACGGCCGGCTGCACGTCCCCCTCGCGTTCGAGTTCAAGTTCGCCCTCGTCCTGTCCATCCATCAGGAAGCCGACCGTCAGGCCCGGGGGGTAGAGGCCGCCCAGGCCGTTCGTGATGAGGCGCGCGCGTTCGGGCAATCGAGGATGCCGCTTGAGATGGCGCACACGGAGAGGGTCCAGAATGTAAAGAAGCGTGGCGCCGGCCTCGGGACGCACGGCGCGCGCGCCGCCGCCTTCCACGATACCGCGCAGCCGGCCAAAGTCGGGGTCGCCCGTTTCCACGTCGCATGCCACGCGCACGGCGGGGCTGATGACGAGGCGCACGTCGGCCGTGCGCGGCGAGACGCTGTCCACGCGGCCGACGAGCCCTGCGGGCACGGCCACCGCCGCGTTCGTGGTCACGCCGTCGAGGCTGCCACGGCCCACGCGGAGCAGCCCGCGCACGCCGGCCGCGCCGCCGCGGCTGAGCACGGGCGCGCACAGCCAGCGGTTCGTGGGAAAGAGAGGTTTGCCGTCGTCGCCCAAGGCGAGCAGGCCGCGCAGGTGCGCGTTCTCGCGCGCGAGTGCGTCCGCCTCGAGCCGCACCATCTTCAGCGCGTCGTTCTCATCGCGCAGACGCTGGTTCTCGGCCGCCACGCGCGCGCCGTTGAACAGGCCAGCCACGCGCGTGCAG
>CAVGKN010000024.1:0-9369 GCA_963629855.1 Lachnospiraceae bacterium | reverse complement strand
CGACGGCGACCAGATGGCCGTGCACGTGCCGCTCTCGATCGAGGCGCAGATGGAAAGCCGCCTGATGATGCTCGCGGCCACGTCCATCTTCTCGCCGGCCTCCGGCAAGTCGGTGATGACGCCGACGCAGGACGTGTGCCTGGGCCTCTACTTCCTCACCACGCCGGGCCAGGCGGAGAAGCTGAGCGGCCACATTCCGGGCAAGTTCGACTTCAGCGGCATGCATCTGCCCGTGTTCAACGACATTGGCGAGGTCGAGTTCGGCATCGCGGAGAACGCGATCGGCTACCAGACGCCGATCCGCTTCCGCAACCCCGACTACGGCACTACGGGCCGCCCGCACGGCGACCCCACCAAGAGCACGATCGTGACGACGGCCGGCCGCGTGATCTTCAACGCGATCTTCCCGGAGTCGATGGGCTTCTGGAACGACAAGGTCACGAAGAGCACGATCGGCAGCCTCATCCTCGACTGCCACCGCGTGGCGGGCCATGACGCGGCCGTGAAGCTGATCGACGACCTCAAGAACCTCGGCTACAACTACGTGACCGTCTCCGGCGCGTCGATGGGCCTGAAGGACATGATCCGCCCGGCCGTGAAGGACGACGTGATCGCCAAGAGCGCGGCCGAGGTCGCCAAGATCGAAGGCCAGTTCCAGCAGGGCATCATCACCGCCGGCGAACGCCACAACAAGATCGTCGACGTGTGGTCCGCCGCCACCGAGAAGGTGGGCGACGAACTCTACAAGACGATCGACCGCAACATCTCGAAGGAGAACCCGAACCCCACGGAGCTGAACCCGATCTTCATGATGGTCGACTCCAAGGCGCGTGGTTCGAAGCTGCAGATCCGCCAGCTCGCCGGCATGCGCGGCCTCATGGCCGACCCGTCGGGCAACATCATCGAACGCCCGATCACCGCGTCGTTCCGCGAGGGCCTCTCGGTGCTCGAGTACTTCATCTCGTCCCACGGCGCCCGCAAGGGTCTCGCCGACACGGCCCTGAAGACGGCCGACGCCGGCTACCTCACGCGCAAGCTCGTGGACGTGTCGCAGGACGTGATCATTTCGCAGGAAGACTGCAACACCGTCAACGGCATCGAAGTCTCCGCCATCGTGGAAGGCGACGAAGTCAAGGCCACGCTCGCCAGCCGCGTGCTCGGCCGCACGGCCCTCTACGAGATCGTGGATCCGCACACGCAGGAGACGATCGTGGAGGCCAACGCCGAGATCGACGAAGCCGCGTGCGCGCGCCTCGAGAAGGCGGGCGTGGAGTCGGTGTGGATTCGCTCCGGCCTCACGTGCGACGCCGAGCACGGCATGTGCGCGAAGTGCTACGGCCGCGACCTCTCCACGGGCAAGCAGGTGGAGATCGGCACGGCGGTGGGCATCATCGCCGCCCAGTCCATCGGCGAACCGGGCACGCAGCTGACGATGCGGACGTTCCACATCGGCGGCACGGCCTCCATGACCGCGAAGGTGCCGGAGATCGTGCTCAAGAACGACGGCGTGGCGAAGTTCGTGGACGTGCGCAAGGTGCGCAACGACGAAGGCCGCGAGGTCGTGCTCAACAAGAACGGCTCGCTCGAGATCTGGTCGAAGCCCGAGGAGAAGGGCGGCACGCGCCTCGACTCCTACCCGCTGCAGATGGGCTCCGTGCTGCTCTGCGAAGACGGCGAGACCGTCAAGAAGGGCCAGAAGGTCGCCCAGTGGGACCCGCACTCCGTGCCGGTGCTCGCCGAGGAACACGGCACGATCACGTTCGTGGACTTCGAAGAGGACATCTCGGTCAAGAGCGAGGTCGACCGCGCGACCGGCGCCAAGACGCTCGTGGTGCTCGACACGAAGGAGTCCAACCTCCATCCGCGCATCGAGATCCGCGGCGTGCCGCACACCGACGACGGTCTCACGTACAACCGCAACGCGCTGCTCGACAGCCACGACATTCCGACGGGCGCCATCGTGATGGTGCGCGACGGCATGCAGGCCTCGCCGGGCATGCTGCTCGCGAAGACGCCGCGTGAAGAGGCGAAGACGCGCGACATCACGGGCGGTCTGCCGCGCGTGGCCGAGCTCTTCGAGGCGCGTCAGCCCAAGGACGCGGCCGAGATCTCCAAGATCGAGGGCGTGGTCGAGTTCGGCGAGAACGTGCGCGGCAAGCGCACGCTGCTCGTGAAGGACGACGTCACCGGCCAGGTCGAGGAGCACCTCATCCCGATGGGCAAGCAGATCGTCGTGTTCAAGGGCGACCGCGTGAAGAAGGGCCAGCAGCTCACCGAAGGCCCGATCATCCCGCAGGAGATCCTCGAGGTCTCTGGCCCGCAGGAACTCGAAAAGTACCTCGTCAACGAAGTGCAGCAGGTCTACCGTCTGCAGGGCGTGGAGATCAACGACAAGCACATCGAGATCATCGTGCGCCAGATGCTCCGCAAGGTGCGCATCACGAACCCGGGCGACACGGACTTCCTCTGGGGCGAGCAGATCACGCGCCAGACGTTCCTGCGCGAGAACGAGAAGATGATGTCGGAAGGCCGCCGCCCGGCGGAGGCCCAGCCCGCGCTGCTCGGCATCACCAAGGCCGCCCTCGAAACCGACTCCTTCATCTCCGCCGCGTCCTTCCAGGATACGACGCGCGTCCTCACCGAGGCCGCGACGATGGGCCGCGTGGACGAACTGCGCGGCTTCAAGGAGAACGTGATTCTCGGCCACCTCATCCCCGGCGGCACCGGCTTCCCGCTGCACCGCTACCTCAAGCTCGTGCCGCTGTGCGAGCCGATCTCCGACGCGGAGATGGAGGAACTGCGCCGCGAGGCCAAGGAGAAGCAGGACGCCATCTTCGGCACCACCCCGATCCCGCAGGACGAGGAGGACGAGGACGAGCCCGCATTCCCGGTCGCCTCGGAGGACTCCCAGCAGGAGTTCGCCCAGGCGCCCGCGAATCAGGCCCCCGACCAGACGGTTGACGGCTACTCCGCCGACGACGCGGGCTTCTCGCTCGACGGTCTCGGCACGGGCGGCGTCGATGGCGACGGCGAATGAAGACCCGCCAGTTCTGGTATCCGCTCCCCACGCGGCTCATCGCGCAGCATCCTTCGGAGAAGCGCGGTGATGACCGCATGATGGTGCTCCACCGCGACACGGGCGTGGTGGAGCATCGTCGCATGGTCGATTTCCCCGACTACGTGACGGCGAACGATTTGCTCGTGGTCAACGACACGAAGGTCTTCCCCGCGCGCCTCGTGGGCACGTGGGCGGACTCGCCCGGCGCCGTGGAGGTGCTGATGGTCTCGCCCGCCACCGACGCCGATTCGCTGGAGGCGCGCGGCAACCGCGCGGGCGAAGTGCTTTCGTGGCGCGTGATGATTGGCTCCGGCCGGCCCGCCCGCGTAGGCCAGGTCGCCGTCTTCGGTCCCAATCGCGAACTGCGCGTGGAGCTCGTCGAGAAGGTCGGCGGCGGCATGTGGCAGTGCGCCTTCGTTTCGGAGAGGCCGCTTGGCGACCTGCTCGACGAATTCGGCCACACGCCCGTGCCGCCCTACGTCCACCGCGAGGGCACGCGCGAGGAGGAGATGGAGGACCGCGCGCGCTATCAGACAATCTACGCGAAGCACGTGGGCAGCGTGGCCGCGCCCACGGCGGGGCTGCACTTCACGCCCGAGATCTTCGCCGCGCTCGACGCGAAGGGCGTGCCACGCACGGCCGTGACGCTCCACGTGGGCCCGGGCACGTTCCGGCCCGTCAAGGCCGAGAACATCGAGGACCACGAGATGGACTTCGAGGCGTTCACCGTGTCGCCCGAGGCGGCGGAGGCGGTGAATGCGTGCAAGGCGCGCGGCGGGCGCGTGTTCTGCGTGGGTTCCACGAGCGTGCGCACGCTCGAGAGCGTGGCCGCGCGCGAGAAGGCGCCCGGCGATCCGCTCATCGCGCCCGGCAGCGGCGCGAGCAACATCTTCATCTACCCTCCTTACGACTTCCGCGTGTGCGACTGCATGCTCACGAACTTCCACCTGCCGCAGTCCACGCTGCTCATGATGACGAGCGCCTTGGCGGGGCGCGAACGCATGCTCTGCGCCTACGCGCTCGCCGTGCGCGCCAACTACCGCTTCTTCTCCTACGGCGACTGCATGCTGATCGTGTAGCGGGGGCGGATGCCTAGTTCTTGAAGAACGCGGGAACGGCGGCGGAGAGGGCGGCGAGCGCGCGCTTGAGATTGGCGAGATACTGATCGGTGGTGGAGCCGGAGCCGGCCACGTCCGAGACGGACTTGAGCATGCGGCACGGCACGCCCGCGCGCAGGGCCACGTGCGCGATGGCTCCGCCCTCCATGTCGCGCAGATCGGCCTTTACGTCGTCCACGAGGAAGCGGTAGTCGGCCTGCGAATCGTTGAAGCGGTCGCCCGTGGCGAGCAGCGCGAGCGGCGTCGCGCCCGCGCCCGAGACGTCGACGGGCAGTTCGCGGTTCGTGCATTCGTTGAGCGTGCCGATGGGCGTGCCGTTGAGCTGCGCGAGGTCGAAGTCGTACTGCACGGCCGCGCGCACGCGGTAGACGTCCGCCACTTTGAAAGGCGCGTGCAGGGCGCCGGCCACGCCCACGTTGAGCAGGCGCTCGGGCGCGAACTGCGACAGCGCGAGCTGGGCGCACGCGGCGGCGTTCGTCTTGCCCACGCCGCACACGATCACGGCCGTCTCCTCGCCGTCGAGCGCGCCATGGACGATGCGGCGGCCGAAGAGCGTCTCTTCCCGCGGGTGTTCGAAATGTTCCGTCACGGCGGCGGCTTCGCAGTCCATCGCGATGACAAAGACTTGTCTCAGTTTCGGATTCATGTGTCTTCTGGCCTTATGCCTTTTGCGTTTTTTGACGAGAGTCGTGTGTCCCCTTGGAGCGGCTCAGCCTTCCGTGGGCATGCCCCAGGAGGTGAGCTTCTGCTGGATCCAGTCGAAGGAGCTCTTCACCGTGTCGCGGGAGGTGCCCGTGAGGACGGGGCCGCAGGCGAGGCGGATTTCCTTTGTGGGATCGACGGTGCCGAAGTCCTTGAACCAGCCGCGGCCATTCGGGCGCGTGGGCATGGCGTCGGTCTTCACGGCGATCGGCACCACGGGCACGCCCGCCTTTTCCGCGAGCTTCGTGCCGATCGAGCTCCAGCCTTTGCGCGCGAAGACGGGCTGGCGCCGCCCCTGCGCGAAGATGAGCACCGATTCGCCCCGCGCGATGCGCTCGCCGCCGACCTTGAAGATCGTCATCAGGTCTTCCCGCGGATTCGTGCGACCGATCGGAATGAGCCCCATGTGCGCCGCCGCCTTCTCAAGGAAGGGCAGATGCGCGAGCGACGCCTTCACCACGGTGTTGAACGGCCCATAGCCGAGCAGCACGAACGGCAGCAGAATCGTCTCCAGCGTGCTGAGGTGGTTGGCGAGATAGACCACGGGGCCGTCGTGCGCCTTGCGCGCGTTCCATCCCTCCGCGAAGATCGGGATGCCCAGACGCTCGGCCTTCTGCGCGGCGTTGAAGCAGAAGTGCGCCCACTTGTTCGTGTCGAGCCGCCCCAGCGCCTCGTAGATCGCGCAGAGCGGGAACACGCTGAGCGTGCTCAGGCAGAAGCGCAGCGTGGTGAGCGCTCCCGCCGCGCAGGGCGTCGCGCGCATGCGTTCCGGCGGCGTGGTGTACGCGCCCGTGCCCAGCAGTTCCTCGCGGAACATCTCCAGTGTCGTCTGCGTCATGGTGAATCCTCTCCGCCGCCCTCGGCGTTTTCGTTGGTGGCCTTCTGCGCCTGTTCGCGCTCCTCGCGTTCACGGCGCAGTCCCTCCTGAACCGCCTTCAGTTGTTCACGCAACTGTGCGCGCTCCGCAGCGTGTTCCTGCTCCGCTTCCTCCGCGCGCTTGCGTTCGGCCTCCGCGCGCTTGCGTTCGGCCTCCGCGTTTGCCGCGGCGGTCGCCTTGCGCTGTTGTTCTTCTGCATTCTGTTGCTTGCGCCGCGCCCGCAGGGCCGCGAGGCCGCCCGCTCCGGGTGGCGTCAGCGGCTTGGCGGCGCCGAGCAGGAGCGGCGCCGCTGTATTCTCCGCGCCGTGGTTGCCTGCGTTTGGCGGCGTCGGGGCACCGCGTTTGCCATCGCCCTTGCCCTTGCCATCGGCCGAGCCTTCGCCGAGCGCGAGCGTGGCCTCGATGCCGTCCTTCTCGAGCGTGACCTTCATCTCACGTGCATCGGCGCTCTTCACGGTCCAGCCGTCGCGCGTTTCGCCCACGCGCAGGTAGTAGTTTGCCGCCGGCTGCTTGGAGGAATCCGTGAAGCCCACCGCGATTTTGCCGGAAGGCGTGACGTTGAGCGCCGAAACGCGCACGGAGGCGATGAGCTTCTGTTCCTCTTGCGAACGTGCCGCCTCCGCCGCCGCGGGGTCGAGCGCGCCGCCGCCCGCCGCGCCACCGCCCACGCCGTGGCGCGTGGCTGGCGCATCGGGGTCGAAGTTCTGCGGCAGAGGCCCGAACGGAAGGCGTTCGAGAATGGTCTGGTAGCGCGTGAACCGCTTGTCCGCCGCCGTGTCGGCGGCGCTCGTTTCGGGCGCCTCGGCGTTCTCGACGGCGTTCGTTTCGGCCGCCAGCAGCGTGCCGGAGGTCAGCGCAAGCGCGCAGAGGATGGATGTCTTTGATCTCATCGTGTTCACGATTAGGTCTCCTTCACGGTGCCCTTGAGCACGGCGATGAACGCGCTCTGCGGCACGTTCACGTGGCCGAACTCCTTCATGCGCGCCTTGCCGCGCTTCTGCTTTTCGAGCACCTTCATCTTGCGCGTGACGTCGCCGCCGTAGAGCTTGGCGAGCACGTCCTTGCGGAACGGGCGGATGTCCTCGCGCGCGATGATCTCGCGGCCGATCGCCGCCTGCACGGGGATCTTGAACATGTGCGGCGGGATGGTGGCGGCGAGGGCCTTGCACATCTGGATGCCGCGTGCGCGCGCCTTGTCGCGGTGCACCATCGTGGCGAAGGCGTCCACCTGCTCGGAGTTGAGCAGGATGTCCATGCGCACGATGTCGCTTTCCTGGTAGCCGGCCGGCTCGTAGTCCATCGAGGCGTAGCCGTGCGAGACGCTCTTGAGCGTGTCGTGGAAGTCGATGAGGATTTCGTTGAGCGGCAGCATGCAGTGCAGCATCACGCGGTGGGCGTCCACGGTCTCGGTGCCGTCGAGCGTGCCGCGGCGGTCGAGCACGATGCGCATCACGTCGCCGATCACGTCGCTGGGCGTGATGATGCGCGCCTTGATGACGGGCTCGGAGATCGCGTCGTAGGTGCTGGGCTCGGGCATCTGCAGCGGGTTGTCGAGGTCGCGTTCGGTGCCGTCCTTCATGCGCACCTTGTAGACGACGCCGGGCGTGGTGGAGATGATGTCGAGGTTGAACTCGCGGCGCAGGCGCTCCTGCACGATCTCCATGTGCAGCAGGCCGAGGAAGCCGCAGCGGAAGCCGAAGCCGAGCGCAATCGAGCTTTCGTGATGGAAGGAGAACGCGGAGTCGTTGAGGTGCAGCTTCTCGAGACCCTGGCGCACCTTGTCGAATTCGTCCGTCGACATCGGGTAGATGCCGCAGAACACGGTGGGGCGCAGCTCCTTGAAGCCGGGCAGGGGTTCGTCGCTGCCGAGGCGCGCGGTGGTCACGGTGTCGCCGATCTTGATTTCGCTCGGATCCTTCACCGTGCCCACGAGATAGCCCACCTGGCCGGCGGAGAGCTTTCCCACGGGCTTCTTCGTGGGCGAGAAGATGCCCACCTCGTGCAGCGTGGTCGTCACGCCGGAGCTCATGAACTTCACGGTGTCGCCGCTCTTCACCGCGCCGTCCACCACGCGCACGTAGGTGATCACGCCGCGGAATTCATCGAAGACGGAATCGAACACGAGCGCGCGCAGCGGCGCCTCCACGCCGTGCGTCTTCGGCGGCGGGATGCGCGCCACGATGGCCTCGAGCACGTCGGCGCAGCCGAGGCCCGTCTTCGCGGAGACGAGCAGCGGCTCGTCCATCGGGATGGCGAGGATGTCCTCCACCTGCTGCGAGACGCCGGCCACGTCGGCGCCTGGCAGGTCGACCTTGTTTAGCACGGGCACGATCTCGAGCTTGGCGTCCTGCGCGAAGTAGGTGTTGGCGACGGTCTGGGCCTCCACGCCCTGCGCGGCGTCGACCACGAGCAGCGCGCCTTCGCACGCGCCCATGGAGCGGCTGACCTCGTAGGCGAAGTCCACGTGGCCGGGCGTGTCGATGAGGTTGAAGAGATAGGCCTTGCCGTCCTTGGCGTGGTACATCATCGAGACCGGGTGGCTCTTGATGGTGATGCCGCGCTCGCGCTCGAGATCCATCGCGTCGAGCGTCTGTTCCTTGAGCTCGCGCAGGGGCACGGCCTTGGTGAGCTCGAGGATGCGGTCGCTGAGCGTCGTCTTGCCGTGGTCGACGTGCGCGATGATGCAGAAGTTGCGGATGCTGTCGAGGGTCTGCTCCATGTTCTGGATGGTCTCCTGGCGGGATGCGTTACCGCGCGTTGACAAGGTCGAGCGTCTTCTTGCGGATCGCGGGGAAGTTGCACGCGCTGTCGTTCGCCTTCTTCACGTTGTAGAGCGCGGCGACGGCCTTGAACGCCTTCTCGTCGAGGCCCTGCTCCTTCAGGAGGCGCACCTTCTCCGCCGCGACGATGCCGTTGCGCAGCTCGAGGAAGCGCCAGGAGGGTTCGCCGCCGGGATAGCACAGGAACGTGTCGCCCGCAAGCCAGTCGCCGTAGGAGGCGTCGCGCGCCGGATCCTGCGGCCAGCTGTTCCACGCCCAGCGCAGGAAGCCGTCGAGGCCGAGAAACGCCGGCGCCGCGCCGAGCCAGAACGCCTCGCCCGGACCGGAACGCATGAACGTGTTCGGCGCCCTGGGCGAGCAGCACACGTAGTGCGTCGTCACGAGACCCTTGGCGCGGCGCGCGGCCGCTTCGGCGAGGAACTCCGGCGTCACGCAGTTCGCGAAGAGCACCTGCGAGTAGACGTCGATCGTGATGCCCTTGAAGTCGCTCGGCTTGCGGTTGCCGGCCATCGAGATGCGCATGCCGGGCGCGTGCTTCCGCACGAACTTCGCGACCTTCGCCACGTCCTTCGGCTTGCGTTCGTCCATCGCCATGAGCGTGTGCTCGAACCAGCCCTTCGCCTTCACGTGCGCGGCGAACCTGTCGAGGAACGCGCCCCAGCGCTTCTCGAGCTCCGCCTCGTCGATCGTCTTGGAGAGCGTCCAGGGGCAGAGCGAGTAGCACGAGATGTCCGGCCCGAGACCGCAGTCGAGGCAGAACTGCACGTACTCGTCGAAGCGCGAGAAGTCGTCGCCGTCGAACATCGAGTGGTAGGCGTCGTAGCACTGGTGGTC
>CAVGKN010000023.1:0-9385 GCA_963629855.1 Lachnospiraceae bacterium | reverse complement strand
GCCTATCCGTTCGACGTCACCACGCTGGGGGAATGTCGCATTCCCTCGCCCGTGCGTCATCATGCCTTCCTCTCCGAGGGCAGCCGCGTCTACATGGACGAGAGCGTGCCGCTGCTGCGGCTGCTCGAGCGCAAGCTGGGCCATGAGCCGAGCTTCGAGCGCGCCGGCCCGCACGAGCGCATCTACCACGATCCGGCCTGGACGCGCGTGGGCATCCTCACGGCGGGCGGCCTCTGCCCCGGCCTCAACAACGTGATCAAGGGCCTCGTCGAGATCCTTTCCTTCGACTACGGCGTGAAGACGATTTACGGCATCCGCTACGGCTATGCCGGCCTCACGCCGCGCAGCCGCCAGGAGCCGCTCATGCTCGGCCCCGACGAGGTGGATACGATCCACGAGGTCGGCGGCACGATTCTCGGCAGTTCGCGCGGCCAGCAGCCCACGGACGAAATCGTGGACACGCTCGTGCGCATGAACATCAACGTGCTCTTCTGCATCGGCGGCGACGGCTCGCTGCGCTGTGCGCGCGACATCGCGGAGCTCTGCCTTGCGCGGCATCTCTCGATCTCCGTGATCGGCGTGCCGAAGACGATCGACAACGACCTGCAGTTCGTGGGGCCGTCCTTCGGCTTCGAGACGGCCTTCGTGGAGGCGACGAACGTGGTGCGCGCCGCGCACGCGGAGGCGAAGGGCACGATGAACGGCATTGGCCTCGTGCGCCTCATGGGGCGCGATTCGGGCTTTATCACGGCCTACGCCGCGCTGGCGAACCCCGTCGTCAACTTCTGTCTCATCCCCGAGGTGGACTTCACCCTCGAAGGACCGACCGGCCTCCTCGCCGCGCTTGAGCGCCGCTTCGCGAGCGGCAAGACGCACACGGTGATCGTGGTCGCCGAGGGCGCGGGCCAGCGCCTCATCGCGGGCACGTCGGAGAAGGACGCGAGCGGCAACGTGCTCAAGAAGGACATCGGCGAGTTCCTGCGCCAGAAGATCACCGAGCACTTCAAGACGCGCGGCCTTCCCGCGAGCGTCAAGTACTTCGACCCCAGCTACATGATCCGCAGCGTGCCGGCGCGCGGCACGGACGCGATCCGCTGCTACATGCTCGCGCGCAACGCGGTGCACGCCGCCATGGCCGGGCGCACGAACTGCGTCGTCGGCTCGGTGGGCGACAGCTACACGCTCGTTCCCATCCGCCTCGCCACGATCGAACGCCAGCAGGTGCGCCTCGACGGCGATCTCTGGCGCAGCGTGATGGACGCGACGGGTCAGGAATTCTACTTCAGCGGCGGCACCACGGGCACGTGCAACGTGGCGCCGTGAGCGGCGCCGCTTAGCGCGTGGCCTTGAGCACGAGCGCCGTGCGGGCGGGCAGGTAGAGGCGGATCATCTCGATCTGCTCCTGTCCGCGCGTGACGGCCTCCGGCGTGAAGATCTGGCGCGGCGCGAGACGGCCCTGACCGCCGAAGCGCGTTTCGTCCGTGTCGAGCACGAGGCGGAAGCGGCGGCGGCCGGGCGGAACCATCACGCCGTAGTCCGTGAACGAGCGCGTGGCGTTGAAGTTGAAGACGTAGACGAGGCCGTTGCGCCAGAAGGCGAGCACATGGTCGGCGTCGTTGATCGCGAGCGGCACGGGCGCGCCCGTGTCGCGCACGGTGCGGAGCATCGCCTCGTCGAAGTCGCCCAGCGCCTTGAAGCGCAGGTTCGGGTCGTCGCGCAGACTCCACTGGCGCCGTGCGTGCGCGTAGCTCCAGCCGTTCTCCGCACGCGGGAAATCGATCCACTCGGGGTGGCCGAACTCGTTGCCCATGAAATTGAGGTAGGCGTCCTGCGCGAGGGCGCACGTGGCGAGACGCGCCATCTTGTGGAGCGCCACGCCGCGCTCGATCTCGAGGCCGTGCTGGTCGGCGCCCATGCCGTAGTAGACCGCGGCGTCCACGAGCTGGAAGAAGAACGTCTTGCCGCCCACGAGCGCCTGGTCGTGGCTTTCCACGTAGGAGACGACCTTCTCCTCGGCGCGCTTGTCGGTGAGCGCGTGGTAGAGACCGTGCATGTTCCAGTCCTCGTCGCGCACCTTCTCGGCGAGGCGGAACCAGAAATCGGGCACGCCCATGGCCATGCGGTAGTCGAAGCCCATGCCGCCGTCGGCGCGCGGCGCGGCGCAGCCCGGCATGCCGCTCACGTCCTCGGCGATCGTGAGCGCGGCGGGGTTGACCTCGTGGATGACGCGGTTGGCGAGCGCGAGGTAGCACCAGGCGTCGTCGTCCATCGAGCCGTCGAAGTACTGGGCGTAGTTGGTGAAGGCGGCGCCGAGGCCGTGGTCCCAGTAGAGCATGGAGGTCACGCCGTCGAAGCGGTAGCCGTCGAAGTGGAACTCGTCGAGCCAGTAGCGGCAGTTGGAGAGCAGGAAGTGGAGCACGTTCGTCTTGCCGTAGTCGAAGCAGCGCGAGTCCCAGGCGCGGTGCCAGCCCTTGGGCCCGTCGTGGAAATACTGGTACGGCGTGCCGTCGAAGAGGGAGAGGCCATCGCGTTCGTTCTTGACGGCGTGGGAGTGCACGAGATCCATGATCACGCGCAGACCGAGGCCATGCGCCGCATCGACGAGACTCTTGAGGTCTTCGGGCGTGCCGAAGCGCGAACTGGCCGCGAAGAAGCTGGAGACGTGGTAGCCGAAGCTGCCGTAGTAGGGATGCTCCATCACGGCCATGAGCTGCACCACGTTGTAGCCGGCGCGCGCGATGCGGGGCAGCACGGCGTTGCGGAACTCTGCGTAGGTGGCCACGCGGGGCTCTTCGCCCGCCATGCCCACGTGCGCCTCGTAGATGCGCGGCGGCGCCTTCGTGCGCGGCGCGGCGTGCCGCCACACGTAAGGCGCGCACGGTTGCCACACCTGGGCGCAGAAGAGGTTGGTGGCGGCGTCCTGCACCACGCG
Source organism: Lachnospiraceae bacterium (assembly GCA_963629855.1). Taxonomy (GTDB): domain Bacteria; phylum Verrucomicrobiota; class Kiritimatiellia; order RFP12; family UBA1067; genus RUG572. The sequence goes on along the minus strand of CAVGKN010000023.1, from coordinate 6,453 downwards.
CCGCGCGTAGGCGGGGATGCGCTCGCCGCGGCCGCCGGGCCAGCGCGTTTCGAGACGGTAGAACTGGCCGTGGCGCAGAGCGCGCGCGGGGAAGGTGCGTTCCCACGTGTCGGTGCCGGGCAGGCGGCGCAGGGCAAAGCGCGGCAGCAGCTGCCACTTCGAGAAATCGCCTACGAGCCACATCTCCGTGGCGTGCGGCGCCCATTCGCGGAAGACCCAGCCCGTGGCGGTGCGGTGCAGGCCGTAGTACTCGTGCGCGCTCGCCCAGTCCGCAAGCCGGCCGCCGCGCGCGCCCATGAGGTCTCTCGCGCGCGCCTCCGCGTGTGCGGCGCGTCCGCGGATTGCGTCCGCGTAGGGTGCGAGATAGGGATCGTCCAGGAGATGTGCGCGCGGCGTCATGTGAGGGAGTCCTTTCTCGTGCGGGGCGTCGTCAGCGGATGCCGAGCACCTTGTGCATTTGGATCGAGAGCGACCACGGCGGCATCGCCTGCGGGTCGAGTTTGTTGACCTTCGTGAGCAGCGTCAGCGCGCGGCGGTAGTGGATGCGGCCGTCTTCCTCCAGCGGCGAAACGTAGTAGTCGGTCGCGACGATGCGCTCGCGCATGGCGCGGCAGAACGGCGCGAGGTCGGAAGAGGTCGCGACGATGCGCACCTCGTCCGCGCGCCGCAGCATGGTTTCGTCCCGGTAGCGCGCGACGTACTGCGCCTTGGGCGACACGGCGATGTAGTCGAAGAGCTCGGGATGCGGCGGCGCCACCACGCCGTTCGTCTCGAGCGCGAGCCAGCGGCCGTCCGCCTTCAACGCCTGCAGCAGCTCGTCGAGATCGGGCTGGATGGAAGGCTCGCCGCCCGTCACGATCACGCTGCGGTTGCCGAGCCGATCGACTTCGCGCTGGATCTCGTACGTGCTCAGCTGCAGGCGTTCGCTCTTGTGCGTGTCGCACCAGCTGCACGCGAGATTGCAGCTCGAGAAGCGGATGAACGTGGCGGGGCGCCCCATGTTGCGGCCTTCGCCCTGCAGCGACGAGAAGATCGCGTGAAGTCGGTAGCGGCCGCTCATGTGCTGTACTCCGCGCACGAATCGGGCGTTTCCCACACCCGCACGCTCGAAAGCCCCGGCACGCGCGGCCTGAGCAGCTCGAAGAAGTGGCGCGCGAGATTCTCCGCCGTCGAGCGGAAGGGAATCGCCACCGCGCGCATGCCGTTCTTCAGCACCACCGCCGCGATCTCGCTTTCGCCCGCGGACGACTGATCGTAGATGAACGCATGGTCGAAGCGCGCGAGAATCTCCTCTTCGCACACGCGCTTGAGATCCTTGAAGTCGATCACCATGTCCGCCGTGTCGTCCGGCGCCTGGCGCACGCTCGCCTCCACGCGGTACGTGTGGCCATGCAGGTTCTTGCACAGACCCTGGTGGTTGGTCAGCACGTGCGCGGCGTCGAATTTCACGCTCTTTGTCACTGTCAGCATTTTCGATTCCTTCTTGCCGCTCCGAAGCGACATGGCAAGTATACCACAATCCGAGTGGACGTTGCCTATTTTTTGACGGGCTGGAGGATCCAGCGCTTGTTGTACCAGAACCACTGGCCGGGTGTGCGCTGGAGGGCGGCGTCGAGCAGCTTGAAGACCTCCCGCGTGAGGCGGCGCGCCTCCTCCTTGCGGTCGGGGGCGTCGGGGTTGGGGCGCAGCGTGGCGAGATGGTCGAAGACGTGCAGGCCCTTTTCGCGGCGCATGATCGCCACCACGATCGGCGCGCCCGTGGCGACGGCAAAGAGCGCGCCACCGTGCGAGACGTTCGCGACGCCGTTGAGAAAGGGCACCGCGACGTCGCGCTGCGGCACGCGCAGGTCGGGCAGGATCGCGAAGCCGCGGCCCGCGCGGAGCATGTCGAGGATCTCGTGCATGACGGCGGCGTGTCCACGCTCGACCACGTCGATGCTGCCATACTGCCGCTTCATCCAGGCGTCCACGTAGGGGTTGCGCTGGCGCGCGGCAATGGCGGCGAGCGGAATGCCGCACTGCGCCATCGCCCAGGCGGCCATGTACCAGTTGCCGCTGTGCGGCACCATGATCACCGCGCCATGGCCTTCCGCCAGGATCTCGCGCAGACGCGCGGCGTAGAGCTCGGCGTCCTTCACGTGGCGCAGGATCCAGCGGCGCGTGAGGCGCGGCGCGCGGATCATCTCGATCGCGCTGAGCAGCACGTTCGCGAGCGACTCGCGCGCGATGGCGACGGCGCGTCTCGGCGCGATTCCGGGGAAGCAGGCGCGGATGCGCTCGAGCGTCCGCGCGCGCTTGAAGCCGCAGGCCACGGCGAGACGCGCGACGAGACGCGCGAGGCCGCACGCGAGCGGGTAGGGAATCGCGTTCACGAGCGCGCACGCGGTGCGCAGCGCGGCGTACTCAAGGAGACAGGAGAGGGCTGATTTTTTGGCCATATTTTCTTCGCACTAAGCACTCAGCACTAACTCAACGTCCCTTTAGCGATTGAACCTGCTTGGTGGCGTCGCGCAGGGCGGCGTTGAGCGCCGTGGCCTGCGCCGAGATCATATCGGCCGTCGAGATGTCGAGCCGGTTGACGGGGAGCGGACGCGTCGTGCGCGCGAGCGCGCCTTTGGGCGTGAACCCGTAGAGGCAGTGCACGACGATGGTGCCCTCGGGACCGCGGCCCGTGCCGGTGCCGACGACGGCATAGCCCGTCACGGCGCCGGCGGCGTCGCGGCCTTCGAAGAGCGGGAAGCGCGGGCCTTTTGCACGTTCCACCACGGTGGCGGTGGCGCGCGGCAACACCTTCCGCGCCGTCTCGGGCTTCGCGGGGTCGAGAATGAGCGTACCCTCGAGCACGGCGGGCTTTTCGGGCGCCGTCGCGGGGGCGCGTCCTTCGAGGCGGGCGACGCGCGCGGCGGCGTCGGCGAGGGCGGCGCACACGGCGCGCGAGGTGATCGTGGCGCCCGTGATGGCGTCCACGTCGCCGCCGTCCTTCTTGACCTTGAGCGTGGCGGCGGGCTTGCCCGCGAACTGGGCGACGAAGGGGGCGTCGCCGAGCTTGGAGCCGAGGCCCGGCGTTTCGCTTGCGGCGAGCACGCGGTAGGTGACCACGGCGCCGGCGGCGTCGAGGCCGACCATGAGACGGATGTCGCCGCCATAGCCGTTGGCGGAGACGCCGGGAACGGCGTAGGCGACCGGCTTCGCATGCGCCGCGTCCGCATAGCCGACGACGATCACGACGTTGGTGTCCGCCGGGTCGCAGCGGACGTCGAGCGACGTCACGGTGGCGGGCATGACGGCGCGTGCGGCGGCGTTGGCGCGCAGAAGGGCGATGTTGGCGATGGGGCCGCGCGTGACGGAATCGACGAGCGCGAGCAGCGCGGCGCACACGGCCGCGATCACGGTCAGCGGCAGGATCAGTTTGAGCATCTGCTTCATTTCGCGGCGCCTCCGAAGGTCTTGGGCTGCGTGAAGCGGCTGATGAGGGGCGTGAAGGCGTTCATCACGAGAATCGCGAAGGAGGCGCCTTCGGGGAACGAGCCGTAGAGGCGAATGAGCATGGTGAGCAGTCCGCAGCCGCAGCCGAAGACGATCTTGCCGAGCGGCGTGGCGGGCGAGGTGACGTAGTCGGTGGCCATGAAGCACGCGCCGAGGAGGGCGCCGCCGCAGAGCACGTGCACTTCGGCGAGCTTGAGGGCGTTGAGATCCAAGCCGTAGCGGATGAAGGCGAAGAGCGCCATGGTGCTGAGGAAGGCCACGGGGATGTGCCAGGTGATGACGCGGCGCATGAGGAGGTAGGCGGCGCCGAGCAGGAGGGCGGCGCTGCTCACTTCGCCGAGGCAGCCGTTGATGTTGCCGAGGAAGGCGGCGCGCATGAAGGAGGCGTTCGTGAGGGCGTGGGCGTCGGCGAGCGTCTTGAGGGTGGCGAGCGGCGTGGCGGTGGTGGCGGCGTCCACGGTGGCGTGCCAGAGCGAGGGCGTCCAGGTGGTCATGGCGCCGGAGAAGGAGATGAGCAGGAAGGCGCGCGCGGCGAGGGCGGGGTTGAACGGGTTCATGCCGAGTCCGCCGAAGACCTGCTTGGCGACGCCGACCGCGAACGCGCCGCCGAGCATCGCCATCCAGAGCGGCAGCGTGGGCGGCAGGTTGAGGGCGAGCAGCAAACCCGTGACGACGGCGGAGAGGTCGCCGAGCGTGTTCGTGCGCTTCATGGCGAGGCGGCACAGGGCCTCGGTGACGAGGCACGAGGCGATGCACGTGGCGGTGAGCAGCAGCGCGCGCGGCCCGAAGAAGTACACGGCGCAGCCGAGCGCGGGCAGCAGGGCGATGAGCACGTCGAGCATGAGGCCGCTCACGGAGACGCGGTCGTGCGCATGCGGGGAACTGGAGAGGATGAGGGTCATGGCGTTACTTTTTCTTCTGGGCCCGGAGGATGTTCTTGGCGCGGCGGCAGAGCGCGGTGAGCGGACGGTAGGCGGGGCAGCCATAGGCGCACGCGCCGCATTCGAGGCAGTTCATCACGCCGAGGCGCGCGGCCGCGTCGATGTCGTTCGCCTCGACGGCGCGCGAGATCGCGGCGGGTTCAAGCCGCATGGGGCACGCGCGCAGGCAGCGTCCGCAGTTGATGCACGGCGCGGAGGCGTATCGGAAGACGCGCTCGTCGGTGAGCAGGAGAATCCCGGAGGTCGTCTTGGTGGTGGCGACGTCGAGATGCGGCACGGCGAAGCCCATCATCGGGCCGCCGCTGATGACCTTGCGCACATCGGGCTTCGCACCGCCGCAGAACGCGACGAGATCGGCGTAGGACGTGCCGATGGGCGCGCGGACGTTGCGCGGCGTGACCACGCCGTCGCCCGTGACGGTCGTCACGCGCGACGTGAGCGGGAGGCCGCGTTCGACGGCGTCGGCGAGCGCGGCGACGGTGGAGATGTTCTCGACCACGCAGCCCACGGAGATCGGCAGCGCGCCCGGCGGCACGCGACGTCCCGTGACGGCGTAGATCTGGTGCTTCTCGGAGCCCTGCGGATAGAGGACGGGCAGCACGACGATTTGCACGTCGCCCTCGGCGTCCTTGAAGGCGGCCTCGAGCGCGGCGACGGCCTCGGGCTTGTTGGCCTCGACGGCGATGCGCACGGCGGGGCCTCCGAGCAGGCGGCGCATGATCTCCACGCCCGCGCGGATGCGCGCGGCCTCCTCGACCATCATGCGGAAGTCGGCGGTGAGGTAGGGCTCGCACTCGGCGCCGTTGAGGATGAGAAACTCGCAGTGCGCGCCCGGCGGCGGCGCGAGCTTGACGGCGGTGGGGAAGCCCGCGCCGCCCATGCCGCAGAGGCCCGCCTCGTTGATGCGCGCGAGCAGGTCGGCCGGCGCGGCCGTGCGGCCGTCGAGCGGCGGCAGACGCACGGGCGGCGTGGCCGATTGGTCGTCGTCCGTCTCGAGGATCACGGCGGGCGTCCAGGCGCCGGTGGGGCCGGGGCGCGGCTCGACGGCGCGCACGACGCCGGCGGCGGGGGCGTGCACGGGCACGGAGATCACGCCGCTGCGCGTGCCGATCAGCTGGCCGGCGGCGACGTGCTCGCCCACGGTGACGCAGCACGTGGCGGGGGCGCCGAGGTGCTGGCTCATCGAAATCGCGAGACGCTTCGGCAGCGGCAGCGGCGTGATCGCCGCGTCGCGCGCGAGCGCCTTGTTGTCCGGCGGATGGACGCCGCCCTTGAAGCGGAAGACGTGGTGCGAGATGTTCATGAGAGGGCCTCCGCGTCGCAGACGAGACACTTCGCCGGACACTTCGCGGCGAGCTGGGGATCCGTCGGCGGGTTGGCGTAGTTGACCTGGGCGAGGGCGCCCGTGAAGGTGAAGTGGCAGGGTCCGGCGTTCTTGTCGCAGAGGTGGCAGCCGATGCAGCCCACGGCGCAGACCTTGCGCACGGCAGGTCCCTTGTCCGGGTTGGCGCAGAGCACGTGCAGCGGCGCGGTGGCGGGCACGAGCGCGATCAGGTGGCGCGGACAGGCGGCCACGCACGTGCCGCAGCCGATGCAGAGGCGCACATTCACGCGGGCGAGGCCGTCGACGACGGAAATGGCGTTCTTGGGGCACACGCGGGCGCAGGAGCCGGAACCGAGGCAGCCGTAGCGGCAGGCCTTGCCGCCGCCTCCGGTGGCGGCGGCGCTGGCGCAGTCGCAGGGTCCGTTGTAGTCGGCGCTGCGCGCGGCGTGGGCGGCGCTGCCGCCGCAGAGCACGCGGGCGACGCGGCGCACGGTCGGGGCGGTGGCTTCCTGGCCGAGGATTTGGGCGAGGGCGGCGACGGCGGCGGCGTCGGCGACGGTGCACGCGCCGAGGGGGGCGGCGCCGGCGACGAGGGCGCGCGCGTAGTCGCCGCAGCCCGCGAAGCCGCAGCCGCCGCAGTTGGCGCCCGGCAGCGCGGCGGTGGCGGCGCCGATGCGCGGATCCTCGTGCACGGCGAGGAAG
>CAVGKN010000022.1:0-9401 GCA_963629855.1 Lachnospiraceae bacterium | reverse complement strand
CGCCGCCAGCGCGCTCAGCCAGAACGTGACCGAAACGAGCCCGGCGGCGGGAAGAAACGGCGTAAGCGCAAGCGGAAGCGCGGCGAGCAGGGCCAGATGCGACGCCAGCCCGTACTTGGAAAGAAACTTCTGCACCTCAGGCCGCAGGAATTAGTAGTGGAGGCGGAGGCCGAGCGTACCGCGGAAGCGATCGTAGTCGTAGTCGTCGCGGCTGCCGCACCAGCAGTCTTCCCACGTGAGATTCGCGTAGATCGAAATCCAGCGGTTGAACGTGTAGTTCGCGCCCAGATTGATGGAGATGATGTCTTCCACGTAGTCGTTCCAGGCGGCGAGCTGCTTGTCCGTGTAGACGTTGTCCTCGCGGCGCCACGCGGCATTGAGCGTGATCGTCATGTGATCGCCGAACGTGAGGTACGAGAAGCCGCCCGACAGCGCGTAGACCTTGATGGCCTGACCAAGCGACCGTTCCGACGGCTGGTAGTAGCTGTTGCCGAGCAGCGAGAACTGCAGCTGGCGGGTGATACGCCAGTTGGCGGCGAGCTGATAGATCCAGCCGCTGTCCGAATCGCTGTGGCCGCCGTAGTTGAGCTGCGAGACACCGACCATGGCGCGATACGTGATGCGCTCCGTCGCGCGGGTGCCCACGCCGACCTGCACGGACCACACCGAGGAGTCGTTGCTGTAGTCCTTGTAGCCGTGGCTCTTCTTCTGCGTGTAGTCCGTATAGCCGCCCGCAATGAGCAAGTCCGTCCACGGCGAGGCGATGTAGCCGCCCTCGACGCCCGCGGCGTACTCCGACCAGCCATAGAGCGGCGCGTACTTGCCCGTGTCGTTCCTGTAGTCGATCCAGTTGTACTGGCCGTTCACGCCGATGTGCCAGCGCGACGCAAAGCGGTACTCGAGCGCGCCGTTGATGTCGGCGTTCTCGCGGTTGCGCCAGATGCCGCGGCCCTGGTCTGAGGTGATGCTATCGGCCTGGTTGATGAACTGGTAACGCTCGGAGAGGAGGAGCGTCCAGCCCTTGCCCTCTTCGGAGACGTTCGACCACTGGTAGGCCAGCGACTCACCGTAGCTGTTCTCATCCATCGTGTCCGCATAGTCGCAGTAGGCGTTGTAGCGATAGAAGAGGGAGCCGGTGAGTTCCCAGCGATCGCCCTGCCACACGAAGTCGGCGGCGGGGCTGACGCAGAAGATGTTGTCGTCGCCGGAGTGGTGGGTCGTGTCGATGTTCGAATCGTAGGTGTACGACAAATCGACGTACGGCTTGATGGTCAGGCGCTGGCTGTCGAAGGGACGGATGCCCAGAGGCTTGTTGGACATGCTGCCGTTGCCGGAGCCCTCGACCTCGGCCAGGACCGTGCCCGTAAAGGCGAATGCCGCCGAAGCCGCGAGCATGCCGAAAAGAGATGTACGCATCATGGGAAACTCTCCTGAGATGTTTCGTCTACGGGATTACTGGCGAGGATACTTCCAGGGCTCATAGCCGCCGTTGCCGCCGCCGTTCTCCTCACCCGCGTTATTTCCGCGCTTGACGGTGTGGTAGGGGCTGCGGTCGTCGCTCACGAGCGTGCGCGGAATGCGGTTGAGGCCGATATCCGGCTGCGAGTTGGCGGCCGTGCCGGAGCGCGTGGGATAGACGAACGCGCCGCCGCCCATCTTCTCCGTCTTCACGGACATCTTCGAACGCTCGTCCGCAAGGTGGGCGAGCATCGCCACGAGCATGTCGGGCGCGCCCGTGAGGGAGGTGACGATCGCGTGGTCGGGCTCTTCGCCGGCCTGCGCCGCGGCGAGCAGCGGATCGTAGGTCTGCTCCTGGCCATCGCCCATCGCGGGCTTGATCCACTCGTTCGTGGCGGCCTCGCGGTTCTTCTCGTTCGGCATCGTGCCGACGAGCGTGGCGGAGAGGTCGGCCGGCGTGCCGCCCGAGGCGCGCAGGAACATGAGAATCGCGAACGTCTCGCGCACGCCCGGATATTCGGCCTTCTCGCAGCGCGCGTTGACCGTCGCCATCGCGTTCGTGGCGAGCCCCACGTATTCGGCGTCGGAGAACGTGCGGTTCGGATTCGCCGTGCGGCTGAAGACTTCCGCGGCGAAGCGCTCGTTGATGTCCGTGAGATATTCCGGCGGCACGGTGGCAAACACCTCCGCGAGCACATTGGCGAGATTGCCCTTCGCGGCGCTCTTCACGGCCGCGCTGTTCGCGGCGTAGAAGCGCGCACCCTTCACCTCGTCGGAACCGGGCATCTTCGCGATCGCCTCGTTCACTTCGCCCAACAGCGCGGTCTGATCGGCCGGCGACACCTTGGCCATCGTGCTGCGCAGGGTCTGCGAACTCTGCGCACAGTCGCCCACGAGGGCGTGCCATTCCGAGCGCGGCATCGCATCGGCCGCGCACACCACCGCGACCGCCAACGTGAACACGCCCGCCATCAGCGTCTTCATCTGTTTGATCTTCATCGCTTTATCCTCTCGTTCTACGATCGTCTGATTGATTGACTTGACTTAATACCAGGACATCGGCACCCACACGACGTCCCCCGCTTTCAGAACCATGTCCAAATCCGGCCGGCCGCGCTCGCCGATCTCGACGAGATCCACGCGCGTGCGCGTCTGTTTCCCGTTCTTGTCGCAGCGCGTGACCAGCACACGGCGCTTGTCGGCGATCGACGTCACGCCGCCCGCGAGCTGCAGCGCGCGCAGCACCGTCAAATCCATCGTGCTCGGCACGTCCACGGGCCCGGGCTTGCCCACCTCGCCCAGCACCTTCACGGTGCCCCACGGCGAAACCATGTTCTGACCCGCCTGGTAGACGAACACTGCCGTCACGCTCGGATCGAGATAATATTCCTTGTAGGCCTCCACGACCTTCTGCTGCAGCTCAATAAGCGTGAGCCCGTCGCACTTGAGCGTGCCCACAAGCTCCATCGTGATGCAGCCTTCCGCATCCACGAAGTACTGCTTGGCCTCGCGGTTCGGCTGGCCCACCGCCGTCACCGAAATGGAGAGAGCCACGCCCGGACGGACCTTCGGCCCGTCGAAATACGTGGCGGCCACCGCCGGATCGACCTGGTTGCGGCCCTCGGCAAAATCAAGCGCGTCAAGAATCGTCTCGCATCCGCTCGCGCACACGAGCGCGAGAAGCAAGGCGGCCAGCGCGGCCAATCTATTCAACTTCAACGTCATTTATGCGTCCCTAAACGTCGTCAGGGCAGACCTCGCCCAAAACGATGCTGCACATAATACACCATTTGGCGCAATAAGGCAAGCGGGAAATTTAGTGCTTGTGCTTGGTGCTTGGTGCTGAGTGCTTGGTGCTTGGTGCTGAGTGCTGAGTGCTTGGTGCTTAGTGCTTAGTGCGGGGTGCCAGGTGCGAGAAAGGGAAAGAAATTCTCCTCTCTCTCCGCACCAAGCACCAAGCACTAGGCACTAAGCACTTCGTCCACGAGAGTTTACTCCTGCGGAACAGAGGCGTCGTTGATGATCACCTTGAAGGGCGCGAACACGCCCTCGCCGAGATCGATCTTGGCGTCGTACGTGCCGATTTCGCGGAGCTGGTCCGGAATGTCGATCTGGCTGCGCTCGAACTTCACGCCGCGGTCGGCCTCGATCGCGGCGATGAGGTCGGTCACCGACACGCTGCCGTAGAGCTTCTTGCCGTCCACGGTCTGCGCGTTCACGGTGAGGCTGAGGCCCGCGAGCTTGGTCGCGAGCGCCTCGGCCGCGGCCTTGCGCTCCTTGCGCGCCGCGGTGCGCTGCGCCTCGAGTTTCGCAAGACGGCGCTTCGCCGCTTCCGTCACCGGAGCCGCCAGGCCCTGGGGCAGCAGCATGTTGCGCGCGTAGCCCGGCGCCACCTTCACGATCGCACCGGCCTTGCCGAGGTTCTTCACGTCGGCCATGAGCATCACTTCAGTCATGTTGTGCCGTCCTTTCTCAGGCCATGAGGCCCATGTTGCGCGCGCGACGCACGCCCTGCTTGATCTGACGCTGCTGCATCGCCGTCACGCCCGTGACGCGCGCCGGAATGATCTTGCCGTATTCCGTGACGTAGCGCTTGAGGACCTCGATGTCGTTGAGGTCAATCTTGTCGTGCGTGGGCAGCGCCGGACGACGGCGGGAAAATTCGCCGTGGTCGTCGCGGTCCGCGCGGTGGGAACTCTTCTTCTGGTAAGCCATTTTGCTTTTCCTTTTCTGTGAATTGTCTCTGTTAGAACGGCAGAGGCGGTGGGACCGAATCGTCGTCGCCGCCCGTCACGAACGGTTCACCCGTGAGCCGGCTCTGGTTCGGAGCCGGCAGCGGCATGAACTTCACGGTGGCGGCGCGCACCTTCAGCCTCTGGATCTTCTGCCCATCCCTCTCCCAGTTGTCCATCTGCAGGCGCCCCTCCACCAGGACCGTGCGGCCCTTGCGGAGATACTGGCCGCACAGCTCGGCGAGCTTCTCCCACGCGTCGACTTCGACGAACGTGGAGCTGTCCACCAGATTGCCATTGCGGTCACGCCGGCGCTCGTTCAGCGCCAGGGCGAAGCGACACACCTTCACGGCGTTCGCGCCAACCGTGCGCACGTCGGGATCGCGCGTCAGGTTGCCCATCAGGATGACTTTGTTGAAGGACGGCATGGTCGTTGCCTCCGTCGCGGGATCGGCTTATTCCGCCGCCGGCGCCTCGGTCGCCGCCGCGGCCGCCGCCGCTTCCGCTTCCTTCTGCGCCTTGATCGCCTCGCGCTTGGCCGCCGCCTCGCGCTGCTCGGCGAGCACCGCCTCGCGGCGTTCGTCCACCGCCAGGATCTGCACGCGGAAGACCTCTTCCACGAGACGGTAGCGGTTCACGAGCTCGCCGATCTTCTGCGGATCGAACTCAAAGCGCACGAGCACGTACACGCCGTTCTCGCGCTTGTGCATCGGACGCGCGAACGCGCGCTTGCCGAGCACTTCCTGGGTGAGGACGTTGCCGCCCAGACGCGTCACTTCCGCGAGCGCCTTCTGGATCTGCGCGTCCAGCACGTCGTCCTTCGCCTGACCGGCGAAGATGTAGAGACCATCGTACTTCTTCATGTTATGTCGTTTCCTTCCCGGTCGCCGCGGCGGACGTCGCCGTCCAGCCATTGTACCGGTTCATCGCGATTTCAGTGCCTTCCAATTCGATCGCCTCGATTGCCTTGACCGCCGTCTCCACCACTTCGTCCATGACCTTGCGGTCGTCCGGGCCGAACTTGCCGAGCACGTGCCCGACCACGTTCGCGCGGTTGTGCGCGTCGCGGCCGACGCCGATGCGCAGCCGGAGAAAGTCCGCCGCGCCCGTGCGCTCGATCACGCTCTTGAGCCCGTTGTGGCCGCCCGCCGAACCGCCCTTCCGGATGCGCATGCGCCCCACGGGGAGGTCGATGTCGTCCGAAACGACAAGCAGGTCGTTCGCCACTGTGGCGTTGTGGTACTTCACGACGGGCGCGACGCAGTTTCCGCTCAGGTTCATGAACGTCATCGGCTTCACCAGCATGACCTTCACCGAACCGAGCATGCCCGCGGCGAGCTGCCCGTTGAATGCGGACGAGTTCTTCCAGTCGGCGCCCAGCGCGCGCGCCAGCGCATCCACGACCTCGAAGCCGATGGAGTGCGGCGTGTTCGCGTATTCCGCGCCCGGATTTCCAAGTCCCGCAATGACTTTCATCGTCAAAGCCTCGAAGCGTCGAGGTTACTTCTTGGCCTCCGCCTTGGGAGCGTCGGCTTCTTCCTTGCCCTTCTTGATCACTTCGGGGGCCTTCTCCTCGGCGGGAGCGGCGCCCGGCGTGGCCGCGGCATCGCCTTCCGGCGCCTTGACCACCGCCACCGCGTATTCGCCGCGCGTGACGAGCGTCTGCTTGTCGCCGAGCTTGAGATCGCGCACGAAGAGCGTCTGGTCGAGCCCGAGGGACGACACGTCGACCTCGAACTTCTCCACGATGTCCGTGGGCAGGCACTCGACCTCGACCGTGCGGAGCACCTGCTCGAGCACGCCGCCGCCCAGCTTCACGCCCGTCGCCTCGCCCACGAGGTAGAGCGGCACCGTCACGCGCACCTTCTGCGTGAGCGACACTTCGCTGAAGTCCACGTGAATGGGCGTACCCGCCAGCACGTCGTTCTGCATCTCGCGCAGAAGGGCCGGCACGTCCTGACCGTCCAGATCCAGCGTGACGAGCAGCTGCTTGCCGCTGCGGCCGCGCATGGCCATCCGGAATTCATGGGCGTCGAACTTAATGAGCTTCGTCCCGCCCTTGTTCATGCTCATCACCGATGCGGGAATCATCCCGTCGCGGCGAAGCCGGCGAACCGCCGCGGTGCCCTGTTCGGTCCGCGTCGACGCCTTGATCTTGATCTGATCCATTCGTCTTCTCTTTGTTTGTTCCCGCTTGCTCTCGCGCACACGCGCTACCCTCGGCGGTAAAGCTTAATAGTATACCAAATTTACCGCCGAGTGCCTAGTGGCAGGTCAACGCGCGAAACTCTCGACGTGGGCTTCGCCGGCGAAGACGATGGCGTCGCCCACGCGCAGGGTGCCGTCCGGCTGCACGCCGGCGCAGAGTCCGGTGATGGGCGCCGCATCGTCGTCGGTCTGCCGCACGGAGAGGAAGCGTCCCTTGAGCGCATCGTGCGCGGCGTAGCGGGCGTGGAGCGCCGCGAAGCCCGCGTCGCGCCAGATCGCGTAGAGGTCGGCGAGCGCGGCGAGAATGGCGTCGCGCACGTGGGGAACGGAGAACGGTGCACGGGCCGGGTCGAGCCGGGCAAGGGAGGTGGCGCGATCCGCGATTTCGGGCGGGAACGCGGTCTGGTTGACGTTCACGCCCACGCCGGCGATGACGGCGTCGTCGTGGCGTTCGCAGAGAATGCCCGCAATCTTGCGCGCGCCTGCAAGCACGTCGTTCGGCCACTTGATGCTGAGTGCCGTGGGTTCCGCCGCGAGCACGCGCACGAGGGCGTCGTGCACGGCGAGACCGACCACGAGCGGAAACGTGGCGACTTGCTCGGGCGGCAGCGCGGCTACGTCGAAGACTGCGCTGAGAATTACGTTGACGCCCGGCGCCGAGTGCCAGCGATGGTCGAGGCGGCCGCGGCCCGCCGTCTGTTCGTCCGCCGTGTAGACGTCGCCGGGAGCGCCTGCGCGCGCGTCGAGGTTCGTCGAGGCCGTGATGACCTTGTGGTGAAGGCGGAAGGTCATGGCGCATCCCAGCTGAGATCGACGCGTGTGCACGGGGCGTTGGCGGGACGGTCGAAGCGGCGCGGCGCGGGGCGCGTTGTGATCCAGAGACCATCGACCACGAAGGCCGTGAAGGCATCGCCGCGCGCGCCCGCGAGATGCGCGGGGTCGTCGATCGCGGGGCGCGTGAGGGACATGAAAAGCGGCGTGTTCTGCCGTTCGAGAACTTCGACGACGGGCGCGCCGTTCGTGCCGGAGGCCGCCGCGAGCGCGGCAAGGTTCTCGGCCGAGTTCTCGGGCGAGGCGACGCAGCGGGCGACGCCCTGTGCGGCGAAGTGGGCGAGCGCGGGACGATTGAGCGCGTAGAGCGTCCAGTCCGCCGTGAGATCGCCGAGGCCGAGCTGGGTGAGGAGGCGCAGGCCGGCGAGGTCGGCGGCCTCCCAGGCCGTGACGCCCGCGCGCACGAGGTGCTTGACCGTCGCGCGCAGGGCGGGAAAATCGCGCTCGAGCGTGAAGACGGGCAGCGCGAGGCGCAGGCGCGGCGCGGGATCGCCCACGGCGTCGGCGCGCGCGCGGATCTCCGCCGCGCGGTCGGCAAGCGCGCGCGCCACGTCCGCGCCCGCGGCGTGACCGATCGCGAACACGACTTCATCGTAGCCGCACACGTCGGCGGGAAGAGCCTGGTCGAGGCGCAGCTTCAGCACGCGCGCGGGCGTGCTGGAAGAAGGAGAGGTCGGCGCGGCGGGCGCGTCCTGTTCGGTGGCGAGCGCGGCGAGGAACGCGGCGCGGTCGTCGGCGCGCGCGGTGTCGAGCGCCTCGACGAGGCGGCGGCGCAGGTCGTTGAGCGCGGAGACCGGCGCGAACAGGTGGTCGGGATCGTCGAGCGCACTGGCGGCGAGCGTCCAGTTCGTGCCGCCGAGGCGCGCGAACGCCTTGCGCACCGCATCGGCCGTGCGTTCGGGATGATCGGCGGGCGTGAGCGTGGCGTCGAGCGTGGCCGTGGCGGAGAGGGCGCGGCCGCGCGTGGACGTGGCGGTGGCGGCGATTCGATTCGGCGCGAGCGTGACGGTGACGTCGAGGGGCGTACCGGCGGCGATGGCGGCGGCGCGGAACGACGGCACGGGGAAGCGGCGCTTGACGGCGTTCGACGCGGAGCAGTACACGGTGGCGCCGGGCTGGAGCGGCGCGGGTCGTTCGGCGGGAACGAGGATTTCCACGTCGCTGTTCGCGGGCACGGCAAAGGTCGTGGTGCGCGTGAGCGAGGTGCGCATCTCCGTGATGCCGAAGCCGGCGGGACGGTCGCCCGCGCAGGCGAACTGCAGGCCGTCGTGGCGCTCGAGGGCGCGGTTCGTGTGAAGGCGCAGCCAGGCGCGGCCTTCGCGATCCTTCGTGATGCGCTTGACCACGCCGATGGGCGTGCCGAGATGTCCGAGCGACGTGGGGTCGATCACGGCGTCGGACGCCGCGTCGGGCGAGGCGGGGTAGCCGTCCGCATAAAGCGTGGTCGTGCGGCGCGAGAAGACGGTCTCGAGATCGGCGCGCGTGGTCGCGGGCGTGGCGGCGCCGTCGAGAAGCTCGCGGTAGTGCGCGGTCACGGAGGCGACGTAGAGCGGGGACTTCATGCGGCCCTCGATCTTGAGCGAGGCGACGCCGGCGTCGCGCAGGGCGGCGAGGTGGTCGTCGAGGCGCAGGTCGCGCATCGAGAAGGGAAGCACGCGCGCACCCGCGCCGTCCGTGTACGCGAGGCGGCAGCAGTAGGCGCAGCGGCCGCGGTTGCCGGAGCGGTTCTTCTCGAGCGCGGAGAAGAGGCAGAGCCCGGAGAGCGAATAGCACAGGGCGCCATGCACGAACGTCTCGATCTCGCAGCCGCCGCGCTGCGCGATCAGGCGGATGTCCGCAAGGGAGAGCTCGCGGGCGAGGACCACGCGCGTGAAGCCGAGGTCGCGCAGCGCGAGCACGCCTTCGAGATTGTGGGCGACGAGCTGCGTGGAGGCGTGCAGCGCAAGCCCCGGAAAGTGGCGGCGCACGAGACGGGCCACGCCGAGATCCTGCACGATGAGGCCGTCAGGCCCGATCTCCTCGAGCGCGGCGAGGCGCGCGCAGGCGTCGGGAATCTGCGCGTCGTCGAGCAGCGTGTTGAAGGTGACGTAGACCTTGCGGGGACGCGGCGCCTGGTGGGCGTAGGCGACGAGGTCGCGCAGCTGCGCCTCCGCGAAGTTCACGGCGTCGGCG
>CAVGKN010000021.1:0-9504 GCA_963629855.1 Lachnospiraceae bacterium | reverse complement strand
GATGTAGGCCTGCTTCATCTGATCTCCAGTTGGTGTGAATTAAAAAGTATATCAAATCCCGGGAGAGCTGCAGCGCAGCAGCTCGTCCGCGCAGCGGCCGACCACGCCGCAGCGGCGCGCGACGGCGGCCTCGGCGCGGGCGCCCTGGGCCGCGCGTGCGGCAGGATCGTCGAAGAGCGCCGTCACCGCGCGCGCCAGCCCCGCCTCGTCGGCGACCTGCACGATCGCCAGCGCCGCGAGCAGATCGCTCATCACGGGACGGAAGTTCTCCGTATGCGGCCCCACCACGGCCGCACAGCCGCACAGGCACGGCTCGATCATGTTCTGCCCGCCCACCGCGCACAGGCTCTTGCCCACGAACGCGACCGTCGCCAGCCCGAAGAGCCCCATCAGCTCGCCCGTGGTGTCGGCGAGAAAGACCGGCGCCGCCGTCCCGGCGAAGCGCGTGAAATCCCCTTCTCCGCGCGAACGCCGCACGACCGCGAAGCCCGCCGCGCGGATGTTGGCCTCCACGGCGTCGGCCTTCTCGAAGTGGCGCGGCGCGATCACGAGCACGAGCTCGGGATGCTTCCGCACGAGATCCGCGTAGATCCTCAGCAGCGCCGCATCTTCGCCCGGCCATGTGCTGCCGCCCAACAGAATCGGCGGCAGCGGCGCGTCCGCCGTCCGGCCCAGCCCCGCGCGCAGCCACGCAGCGAGTTCACGTTCCTTCGCGGGATTGCGGTGGGCCACATCGAACTTGAAGGAGCCCGTCACGGCGAGACGAGCCGCGTCCGCGCCGGCCGCAAGCAGGCGCTCGGCATCGAGATCGCTCTGCGCATAGATCTTCGTGAAGGCGCGGAAAATCTCGCCGAAGAACCACCGCAGGGCGCGGTAGCGCGGGGCGCTGTGGTCGGAGATGCGCGCGTTCACAAGGTAGACCGGCACGTCGCGGCGGCGCAGGGCGCGAATGAAGTTGGGCCAGATCTCCGTCTCAGTGAGAATCACGGCCCGCGGATTGATCTGGTCGAGCGCACGCGCCACGCAGCCGTTGAAGTCGAGCGGATTGTAGATGAGCACGTCGTCATCGCGTCCGAGCCCGTCGCGCTTCAGCCGCGCAAGTTCGTTCTCCGCCACCTTCCAGCCCGTCGAGGACGTGGTCGAAAACACGAACCGCACGGAGCGGTCGCGCTCCCTCAGCGCGCGCATGAGCTGCCCCGCCACCTGCACTTCGCCCACGGAGACCGCGTGCACCCAGAGCGGACGTTCCCCCGCGAACTGCGCGCGGATCTCCTCGGGATAGCGACCGAAGCGGTCGGCGAAGCGCGCGCGATAGCCGCCGCGCCGCTTCATCCTCAGCAGAAACGACGGCAGCATCGCGACATACGCGAGTGCAAAGAGGCAGTTGTAGAGAAACCATTTCATGATGTCAAATGTCCAGTTTCATCGCCAGCCGAAGACGGACGACCCGGAGCCGGACATCATCACGCCCGTGCAGCCCTCCGCCCTGAGCGCCGCAAGCGCCGCGCCGATTTCCGGATGCAGGCGGCACGCGGCCGGCTGCAGGTCGTTCGCCCCCTTCCCGCGATCGTCTTCGCGGAAGGCGCGGAACACCGCCGGCGTGGAGACGAAGACGGGCGGCGTACGCAGCACGAGCCGCGCGAGATCGGGCAGCGGGAAGTCGGCGCAGGCGGATTCCGCGAGCGGCGTGACGCGCTCGCCCCGCCCTTCCATGAGCACGGGACCGCCGAGCGTGAGCGCGGGCACGTCGCTGCCCACCTCCGCCGCAAGTTCGCACAGCCGCGCCCGCGAGAGCCCCAGATTCCAGAACGCATTGAGGCCGTGCAGCGTCGCCGCCGCGTCGGCCGAGCCACCGCCGAGCCCCGCGCCCAGCGGAATGCGCTTCGTGACGACGAGGCGCGCCCCCTGCGTACAGCCCGTCGCGCGGCGCAGCGTCTGCGCGGCCTTCCACACGAGATTCTTCTCCGGCGGCACGTCGCCCGCCATCTCCACCTCGAGCGTCGCGCACGGCGAAATGTCGAGGTCGTCGTGCAGCGGCACGGGCAGCACGATGCTGCGCAGGTCGTGATAGCCGTCCGGCCGCAGGCCGAGCACCTCGAGCGTGAGGTTGATCTTCGCGTGGGCTTCCAGATGCATGGGTCAGACGGGCGTTTCGGAGTAGGTCCAGAGGGTGACGGCCACGCCGGCCTCGGCGAAGATCTTCTTCGCGAGGGCGAGGCGTTCGGGCGAAGGTTGGCAGGCGATCACGACGGCGTCCGCGCGCAGGGTGCGCAGCACCTCCGGCGCCTGCAGGAGCGTGCCGTGCACGCGCTGGCCGCCGATGTAGAGGCCGCGCAGCAGCACGTCGTCGTCGAGCAGTCCCACGATGAGGCGCGTGTTGCGCGCGGAGGAGCGCACGAGCTCGCGGCGGAACATCGCGTAGCGCAGGCCCGCGCCGTAGACGACGATGCGGTGCGTGGCGGGATTCTCCGCAAGCCGCCCGTGGTCGAGCGCGTAGAAAAGGTCGCGCACCACGGGCCGCACGAGGCGCACGGCCGAAAGTCCCAGCACCGAGAGCGCGAACACGAGGATGCCGAACGCCGTCAGGTGCGTGCGCGGAAACTGCAGCAGCACCACGCCCGCGCACCCGGCCGCCGTGCCAATGCCGCAGGCGAGCACGAGGCGGATGTAGTTCGAGACGAGCGCGCGCGACCAGAGCGTCGAGTAGGTGCGGAAGAAGGCGAGCGCGAAGAAAAGCGGCGCCACGAAGAGCGGCACGCACGTGTGGAGAAAGGCGAGATCGATGCGCCGGCCGAGCGCCGTCGCGGCGAAGACGCACGTGAGCACGAGCACCGTCACGTCCATCGCCACGTAGTACGGCACGGCGAGCATCCGGCGGCGGCGACGCTTCCGACGTTCGGCGCTGTGCGCGAGCGTGTTGAGCAGGCGTCCCGCGTCCCACAGCTCGATGCGCCGCATGTCGCGCAGGACGATGGTGACGCCGATCACGAAGGCGACAATGAAAAGCCCCGCCGCCCGGTCGCGCAGGGCGAGGCCCGCCAGCCCCACGAACACGAAGAACGCCGCGATGGCGTAGAGCGCGCACGCGGCCTTGCGCTGCGAGACGAACCGGCGCAGCAGCCGGTGGTGCAGATGATCCGTATCCGCCTGCATCACGTGCGTGTTGCCCTCGTCCGCGCCGTGTTCCTCGCGCGTGAGCACGGCCCGCAGCGTGCGGCGGAGGATCGCGAGCGACGTGTCGAAGATCGGCACGCCCATGGCAAGCATCGGCACGCCGAGCGAGACGAAGAGCGAGTCGCCCGACTTCGTGAAGAACGGCAGCGTGGCGAGCGTGAAGCCAAGGAACATCGAACCCGTGTCGCCGAGAAACACGCTCGCGGGATGGAAGTTGTAGCGCAGAAACGCGAGGCACGCGCCCGCGAAGACGAAGTAGACGAGCGTGGCCTGCGGGTAGCCGATGAAGAAGAGCGCACCGCCCATGCCGATCGCCGCGATGAGCGCAAGCCCCGTCGCGAGGCCGTCAAGGCCGTCGATGAGGTTGAAGGCGTTGATCGCGCCCACGATCCAGAACACGGTGAGGCCGCAGTCGAGCCACAGCGGCAGACCGCTCAGGAACGGCACCACGTGGAAGCCGCAGTCGCACCAGAAGAACACGCCGAGCGCCACGGCGACCTGGCCAAACAGCTTCACGAGCGGCGGCAGACCGAACTTGTCGTCCAGCAGCCCCACGACCACGAGCGCACCGCCGAGCGCGGCCATACGCAGCACCTCGTCGTTCGAAAAGAGCGGCGACACCTGCGCCCCCGTCAGGCCAATGTAGAGCGCGAGCGTGAGCGTGGTGGCGAGATAGATGGCAAGACCGCCTCCGCGCGGCACGGGCGTGGTGTTGATGCGACGGGCGGAGGGCTGATCGACCATGCCCAGTTTCCGCGCGAGCGCGCGGCAGACCGGCGTGAGCAGGTAGCAGAAGAGGAACGAGAGCAGCGCCAGCCCCCACCAGGGCGCCGTCGCCGTCAGCACGTGGCATGCGTTCTTGACGAACACCGACGTCATGGCAGCGCCTCCGCAAGCTTCGCCAGAAACGCCGTCAGCGCGGCGCGGTCGTCCGCATGGTCAAGCGAGAAGTCGCCCTCCTGCGTGGCTGCCACGGTGACCATCACCCAGCGGTCGATCCGGTTGAGCACGGAGCGATCCCACGTGTCCCGCAGAATGCGCGCCATGTGCGACGCCGTGCGCACGCCCGCCTGGTTGAAGAACGTGTAGGCGAGCACGAGGGAGGTCGCGCGCGGCTTCTCAAGGCGGATTGCGTGGAACGGACGGCCACCGGCCTCGAAATCCACGGGTGCGCACATCTGGAAGCCCTGCGCGGGCATGCACAGCTCGGGCCGGTGCAACGAGCTCTTCGACGTGCCGCCGATCACGGCCGAGACGAGGAAATGCGCATGGGCCGTCTTGTAGACGCGCTTGACGATACGCGTGTCGGCCGGCAGAATCGTGCGTTCGCCCAGCGAACAGCCCTCCAGGTCGCCACCGCACGCGGGACACGTGGCCTCGCGCCCCGTCTCGAGCTGCGCGAGCGTGTAGATGCCCGCGCACTGTTCGTTCTGGCAGTAGCGCACGCCGTCGGAGGCATAGCCCGCCAGCGTCTCCGGCAGCGCGACCGCCGGCGCCTCCGTCACGACCGACTGCGGCGTGAGGCCCTGGAAGACAAAGAGCGGCGCGAGCACGGCCACCGCAAGGAACGGCACCGTCTTCGCGAGACCGCGCGCGGGCGCGGGCGGTGGCTCTTCCGCGACGCGCGGCGGTTTCGTCTTCGCCCCCCACTTCTCCGCCAGGGCGTCCACCACGCCGCCGCAGGCAACCATGAGGACGATGGCCACGAGGAAGACGATGTAGCCGGAGTAGTCGTGGTAGAAGCCGAGCGCGAAGGTGGGGCTCGTCCACGCCGCCACGAGGCAGATCGTGAGGATGCGTGTGACGTTGCCCAGCACGGCGAGCGGCACGGCGCAGGCGAACAGCGCGCCGCGCCGCAGCCACGTGGGCTGCGTGCACCAGGCATAGCCCGCCGTGAGCGCCATGAGCGCGAAGATCGAGCGCATGCCCGAACACGGCGCCGCCACGTCCACCGAGAACGGATGCGCCCCCTGCGCGATCACGGCCGTGCCCTGGCGCACG
Organism: Lachnospiraceae bacterium; assembly: GCA_963629855.1. Lineage (GTDB taxonomy): Bacteria > Verrucomicrobiota > Kiritimatiellia > RFP12 > UBA1067 > RUG572. The sequence goes on along the minus strand of CAVGKN010000021.1, from coordinate 4,329 downwards.
GCCTCGAACCCGAAGCCGTGCAGCACGAAGATCGCCACGCTGCTCGCCAGCAAGCGCAGATGGATCGTGACGACGTCGAGATACGTGGAAAGCGGCACCGTGAAGAGCAGAAACGCGGCCGGGAACACGAACCGGCGCGCACAGCGCCACCCCCAGAACGCCCACGGCAGCGCGACGCACAGCCCGATGAAGCCCAGCTGCTCGAAGCGCACCTGCAGACCGCGCGTGCCGAGGATCGCGAGCAGGACGCACGGCACGCACGCAAACAGTCCCGCAAGCGACGGTGCCCCGGCGTCGGCCCGGATCTTCGCGCGCTCCCGCCAGAGCATGTAGAGTGCAAACGGTACCACGAGCCAGCCATGGGACATATCCTCGAGCGCGTCGAGGAAGATAATCCCCACGCGCCGGAACATCGCGGCAAAGCCAAACAGGGCGCACCCGACGACCGCCAGAAGCGTCCAGAACCGGCTGGACTGAAAGACCTTTCGCATAAACGCGGTCAGTATAGCACAAATCGGGGCGTTTGTGAAGATTCAGACCCCGAGGTCGAGTTCCATCTGACCGGAGATCGTGAACTTGCGTCCCTTTTCGAGCGAAGGATCGCTCGTGTCGTAGACCACGAACTTGCACGAGCCGAAGCGGCGCGAGAGCTCGTCGCGCACGTAGTCCGCCACGGCGCGCACGTTGCCGGGGTCGTCGTCGGAGAAGCCCACGGCCACCTGGCGCGCGCCCACGCCGCCCACGCGGCGCATGGTGCGGTAGAGATGTTCCACGAAGTCGCGGATCGCGAATTCCTTGGCGAGTTCGGGCCAGCGCGTGGCGTCCGCCCCCGCCGCGCGCGCGCCAAAGTCCTCGTCGTCCGCCATGCGCGCGCGGAAGCCGGAGTTCGTGACGGCGTGGTAGCGGCACATCGAGAGGAAGTAGTCAAGCTCCTCTTCGTCCGTGCCGAAGGCCTGCACCTTGTCGAAGCAGTAGCGGTAGCCGCGCAGGTTGGCGAGCATCTCCTCGCGTTCGTCGGGCGTGAGCACGGTGTCGATGAAGAGCTTCACGGCCTCGCGGATCGTGCCGGCGGCGTGGCCGCGCGCCGTGACGATCGCGAAGATACGCCCTTCCCGCAGCGTCTTGCGCAGCGTCTCGAAGGAGGGACCCGGCGGCTCGCCCGCGCGCACGCGCTCCAGCGCGGCGCGCGTGTCGCGGATGAACGCGAGATCGGCCACCGCCGCGTCGGGCGCGTCCTGGAAGTCGCGGAACGCGGCCTGCCGCCCCCCCTCGGCGGGGAAGCGGTAGTGGGCCACGTCGGACCGCACGAGCGCGAACGTGCCCGTGGAGACGCTCACCGGGCGCCAGACGCCGTCTTCGCCACAATGCTCCAGGTAGATGCGCGTGGGCATGTGGAGGATGTTGTCGTCCCAGTCGAAGATGTAGTACTTGAAGTCGCGCCCGGCGACGTCCACGTTGACGCATTTTCCGTCGATGAGGTCCATTGGGGCTTCGTGCATGACGTGCGGGACGTCCTCACACGTTCTTGAGATCGAGCGAGAGCAGGAACTCGGGATTCGACTTGTACTTGCGCATGCCCGTGAGCACGCTCTGCATGGCGCGCTCGGGGCTCGTGTCGGAAAGGACGCGGCGCAGGGCCCAGGTCTTCTCGAGCTCACGCGGCGCGAGCAGGAGGTCTTCCTTGCGCGTGCCGCTCTTGACGATGTCGATCGCGGGGAACACGCGGCGGTCGGCGAGCACGCGGTCGAGCACGAGCTCCATGTTGCCGGTGCCCTTGAACTCCTCGAAGATCACCTCGTCCATGCGCGAACCCGTGTCGATCAGCGCCGTGGCGAGAATGGTGAGCGAGCCGCCGCCCTCGATGTTGCGGGCCGCGCCGAAGAAACGCTTCGGGCGATGGAGCGCGAGCGCGTCCACGCCGCCCGTGAGGATCTTGCCGGAATGCGGCTGCACGGTGTTGTAGGCGCGGGCGAGGCGCGTGATGGAGTCGAGCAGGATGATGACGTCCTTGCCGTTTTCGGCCTGGCGGCGCGACATCTCGATCACCATGTCCGCCACGTCCACATGGTGCTGCGGCTCTTCGTCGAAGGTGGAGGAAAGCACCATCGCCTTGGTGTTGCGCTGCATGTCGGTCACTTCCTCGGGGCGCTCGTCGATGAGCAGCACGATGAGGATCGCGTCGGGGTGGTTGCGCGTGATGGCGTTGGCCATCTTCTGCAGCAGCACGGTCTTGCCCACGCGCGGCGGCGCGACGATGAGGCCGCGCTGGCCGAAGCCAATCGGCGTGAAGAGATCCACCACGCGCATGGAGACTTCGCCCGGCGTCGTCTCGAGCACGATGCGGCGCGTGGGGAAGGTCGGCGTGAGGTTCTCGAAGTGGACGATGCGCGCGGCCTCGCTCGGCGTCTTGCCGTTCACGGAGACCACGTTGCCGAGCACGAAGTAGCGATCCTTGTCGCGCGGGTCGCGAATCGGCCCCTCGACGATGTCGCCCGTGCGCAGGGCGTGGCGGCGAATCTGCTGCTGCGGGATGAAGACGTCCTCGGGGCAGGCGAGGAAGTTCGTCTTCGCGCTGCGCAGAAAGCCATAGCCCTCCTTCTCGACCTTGAGACAGCCCGTGGCCGTCACGGCGCCGCCGCGCGAGAGGTAGTTGCGGATCGCGGCGAAGATGATCTCATGGCGCCGCATTGCGCCGAGGTCTTCGGCGTTGGCGTCCGGCATCATGCGCTCCACGATCGTGCCGTTGTCCCAGGAGTGGATGTCCTGCAGCCGGTACTCGGGCAGATCGGGGTTGCGCACCACGGTCGGCTGCGCGAAGTCAACGGACGGCTGCGGACGCAGCCGTTGGAAGTCGTTCGGTCGGCGATTGCCCTGCGGCGCACCGCCGTTGCGGGCCGCCATCCGCGCCTGCCGGTTCGCCAGCCACTGCTGACGACGGAGCTGGCGCTTGGAAAGCGGCTTGCCCCCATTCTGCGACGGCTGAAAGGCCTGATTCTGAGTGCTTGGTGCTTGGTGTTCAGTGCTTAGTGCGGAGGCTTCCGCCTGGGCAGAAGCGGGCGCGGATGCAGAAGCAACAGGAGCCGGCGCAGGCGCGGGGGCAGCAGCAAGAGGAGTAGATGCCGACGCAGGCGCGGGCGCAGGCGCGGGTGCGGGCGCAGGCGCGGGTGCGGGTGCGGGCGCAGGCGCGGCGGCAACAGGTGCAGACGCGGGAGCGGGAGCGGGCGCGGCGGCAACAGGGGCCGGCGCGGGTGCGGCGGCGCGGTTCTTCGGCGGGCGGCCGCGGCGCTTCTTGACGGGCGGCGGCTCCTCGCCCACGACAGGTGCTCCGGCGGCCGCAAACAAATCGGGCGTGGCGAGGGCCTCGGCGGCCTTCTTCGCGGCACGCGCGGCGCGCGCTTCTTCCTTGTCCTGCAGGGCCTTCGCCGTCTGTTCCGGCAAATCGGCCGGCGACCAGGCCACCTGCGGCGTGGCAGTGTCTTCAGTGTTCATGCTGTGCTCTTTCCCGAAGCCAGGCGGCCAGGCGCCGGGCTTCGCTTCTGAGATGTTCTTCCGTGGAATCGTTGACGACGACAAAATCGGCTCGGGCGGCCTTCTCGGCCGCGGGCATTTGCGCCGCCAGCCTTGCCTCCGCGTGGGCCCGCGAATAGCCTCGCGTGTCCATCATCCGCCGGATTTGAACCTCCGGCGGGGAAACAAGTGCCACTATTGTATCATAATCCGCGTCAAAATGCGACTCAAAAAGCAAGGGCACGACAACAATGGGGATCTGCGCACTCCCCTTCTCCCGCGCAAATGCCAACAGGCGCGCGCGCACGAGGGGAAAGAGAATCGCCTCAAGGGCACGGCGCTGGGCGGGATCGGCGAAGACAAGTTCGGCAAGACGCACGCGGTCGATCGCCCCGTCGGACGCGAGCACATCGCGGCCGAAGTGCGCCACAAGAGCGGGCACGGCCGCGCCGCCCGCGCCCTCCAGTTCGTGCACCACGTCGTCCGCGTCGAGGAGGCGGAACCCCAGGTCGCGCAGAAAGCCGGAGAACAGCGTCTTGCCGCAGGCAATGCCACCGGTGAGGGCGATCGTCCCCGAAAGGCGTGCGGAGTCTTTCGTTCGTGTCATCATGACCACTTCATTATACCATAGTCTTCCGTGCATCCGCAAACGCCACTTCTAGCACGGCCGACGCATGGGCGAGAGGATCAGACCTCTCGAGCGAGGATGGAGCTATTTTAATGCGTCGGCCCTGAGTTTGACCTCTTCAAGCCGCACCAGTTCACGGCCTTTGAACTCGTAGCAGAGGAAGTGGACGGGCGTGCCGGCGGCGAGCGCGGCGA
>CAVGKN010000020.1:0-9543 GCA_963629855.1 Lachnospiraceae bacterium | reverse complement strand
GGTGTTCCGACATTTCGCCACGGTCTTAGTGAGGTGGCCTCGGTTCTCCGAACCCTTCGGCCTCACTGGATGCTGGCTGCTGGCTGCTGGAATGCTGAATTGTTCGGCCGACGCATTTTTTGTTCCATTCAGCCTCGTATGGCAAGAGCAGAGTCTTTTAATGCGTCGGCCGTAATATGGGTATTGAAATCCAACCGTAAATCCTGTAAACTATACATTCCCTTTGCAAAAGGAAGAATACAAGAGGTAAAGAACCGATGAACAATTCGACGTCGCGAAACGACATTTGGAAGTGGCTCGCGCTGCTGATCATCTCGGTCTTCTCGATCTACGTCACCTATCCGCCGATGGCGCAGAAGGACGAGAACGGGGCCGTGATCCAGGAGGGGCGCCTGCGCTTCGGCCTTGACCTGAAGGGCGGCACGTCCTTCACGCTCGGCGTGGACACGGACAAGCTGCGCGAGACGATCGTGGCGGCCAACCCGGCGATCACGAACGAGCCGGGCGCGGTCGAGAAGAAGATCGCCGACACGCTGAAGAACTGCGACGGCCGCATCGTGCAGGTTGTGCGCCGCCGCGTGGACGGCATGGGCATGAACGAGCCGGTGATCCAGAGCATGAAGGGCCACCGTCTGCTCGTGCAGCTGCCGGGCGTGGACGAAGCGACGCGCGCGGCGGCGAAGAAATCGCTGCAGAGCGCGGCGTTCCTCGAGTTCCGCCTCACGCATCCGAACAACGACCGCCTCATCAACAAGCTCATGGCCGGCACGGCGTGCCCCGAGGGCTACGAGCGCGGCGGCGCGGGCTTCGTGCGCGCGGCCAACTACAACGAGGTCGCTTCGAAGCCGGGCTACGCGACGCGCCTGGCGGCGTTCCACACGCCCGACTCCCGCTATCAGTTCATGCTGGAGAAGGCCAAGGACGGCGTCTCCTACACGGGCGCGTTCGTGAGCCGCTTCCCGCCGGCCAAGGAGCCCATCACGGGTGAATACCTCACCTCGGCGAGCGTGGCGCACGACGCGGTGGGCGCGTGCTCGATCGACTTCACCTTCAACTCGAAGGGCGCGCAGCTCTTCTCGCAGGTCACGCGCAACTACGTGGCGCACGGCCCGAAGAACTCGAGCGACCGCGGCCGCCAGCTCGCGATCATCCTCGACGACACGCTCGTCTCCGCGCCGGTCATCCAGAGCGAAATCGGCGCGCGCGGCCAGATCACCGGCCAGTTCTCGCCGGCCGAGGCGCAGCAGCTCGCCAACGACCTCAACGCGGGCGCGCTGCCGGCCCCGCTCAAGCTGCTCGCTGAATCCTCCGTGTCGCCCACCGTGGGCGAAGACGCGAAGCAGGCGGGCATGATCGCCGCCGGGCTGGGCTTCTTCCTCGTGGCGCTCTTCATGTTCGTCTACTACTGGTACGCGGGCTTCGTGGCCAACATCGCGCTGTTCCTCGACATCGCCCTGCTGCCGGCCGCCCTCGTGCTCGTGGCCAACGTGCTCGGCGTGTTCGCCAAGGACGCCTCCATGGGCGCCACCGGCTCGCTCGCCCTGCCCGTCTTCACGATGCCCGGCATCGCCGGTCTCGTGCTCACCCTCGGCATGGCCGTGGACGCGAACGTGATCATCTTCGAGCGCGTGCGCGAGGAGTTCGCCCGCAAGGCCTCCGTCGGCACCGCGATCAAGAACGGCTACGGCCACGCCTTCACGGCGATTCTCGACTCGAACATCACCACGATCGTCACGGGCGTGATCCTCTTCATCGTGGGCACCGGCCCGGTGCGCGGCTTCGCCATCATGCTCACTGCGGGCGTGATCATCTCGATGTTCACAGCCGTGGTCGTCACGCGCCTCATCTTCGACAACACGGTCAACCCCGAGTCGATGAAGCCCTTCAAGATGCTCTCCTTCCTCAAGAGGACGCCGAACATCGACTTCGTCCGCTACGGCAAGATCTGCACGTTCGTGTGCTTCGGCATCTGCTTCCTCGTGATGGCGATCTTCGCGGTGCGCGGCCTGATGAACCCGGCCTCCGTGTTCGCGGTGGACCTCACGGGCGGCACCTCGATCGTCTACTCCGTGGACCAGAAGGCCAAGCCCGCCGTCAGCGACGTGCGCAAGGTGCTCGATCCGTTCGACAACGCCGCCGTGATCCAGTACCAGGAAGGCGTGGGCGACGCCACCCTGCTCGTCAAGACGGGCGAGACGGCCGAGACCGCCAAGGGCAGCGCGCTCGAGAACCACGACGTGGGCGCCTACGTGACGAAGCTGCTGCAGGGCGCCTTCAAGGACGCGAACATCAAGCAGATCTCCGTGGACGAAATCGGCTCCATGGTCGGCGCCGACCTGAAGAAGTCCGGCACGTGGGCCGTGGTGCTTTCGCTCGCCGCGATCCTGATCTACGTGGCGTTCCGCTTCGAGTTCGGCTTCGGCCTCGGCGCGCTCGTGGCGCTGGCGCACGACGTGATGATCTCGCTCGGCCTCTTCTCGCTGTGCGGCCGCCAGGTGTCGCTGCTCGTGGTCACCGCGCTGCTCACGATCATCGGCTACTCGGTGAACGACACGATCGTGGTCTTCGACCGCATCCGCGAGGATCTGCGCAAGGATCAGAAGATGGACTTCAGGGCGCTGTGCAACCGCGCGCTGAACGAGTGCCTGAGCCGCACGGTCATCACGTCGCTCACCACGTTCTTCGCGGTGATGGCGCTGTTCGCGTTCGGCGACGGCTCGATCTTCGACTTCGCGCTGACGATGCTCATCGGCATCATCGCGGGCACGTTCTCCACGAACTTCATCGCCACCCCGGTGATGATGTGGTTCTACAAGGGCCGCCGGCCGCAGTTCAACAAGGAGACCGGCGACGAAGCCGGCAAATAGGCCGCGGACTTGACACGCGAATCCACAGGTGGCGTCGGCGTGGTGGAAACACACACGCTGACGCTTTCTCTTCCCGAGGGGGGCTTCCGCCTCGAGGAGGGCGGCGCGCTGCCGCGCATCGACGTGGCGTGGGAAGGCTGCGGCCTCGTGCGCCCCGAGAACGACAACGTCGTCTTCATCTGCCACGCCCTCACCGGCGACGCGCACGTGGCGGGGCGCTACGCGGGCGAGGACGAGAGCTCGGGCTGGTGGGAGAGCATCGTCGGCCCGGGCAAGGCGATCGACACCACGCGCTACCGCGTGATCTGCGCCAACGTGCTCGGCGGCTGCAAGGGCACCACCGGGCCCTCGAGCGTCAATCCTGCCACGGGCAAGCCCTGGGGCAGCGCGTTTCCGCACTTCACCATCGGCGACACCGTGGAAGTCTACCGCGCCCTGCTGCGTCAGCTGGGCGTCACGCATCTCGCCGGCCTCGTGGGCGGCAGCTTCGGCGGCATCCAGGTGCTCGAATGGCTTGCGGCGCATCCGGGCGAAGTCGACCGCGCCGTGATGATCGCCTCCGGCGCCGCGCTCAACGCCCAGGCGCTCGCCTTCGACATCGTGGGCCGCGGCGCGATCATCCTCGACCCCCACTGGCACAACGGCGACTACTACGACCGGCCGCTCGACGACCGTCCCAACGTCGGTCTCGCCCAGGCCCGCCAGGTCGCGCACATCACCTACCTTTCGCTCGACCTGCTCAATCGCCGTTTTGGCCGCAAGCAGCAGGCGGACTGGCTCGCGCGCGATCCCATCTGGCAGAAGGAGCACGCCGCGAAGTTCGGCACCACCTTCGCCATCGAGAGCTATCTCGCCTATCAGGCGAAGAAGTTCCTCTCGCGCTTCGACGCGAATTCCTATCTGCAGATCACCCACGCGATGGACCGCTACGACGCGGCCGTCAAGTACGGGTCGCTCGATGAGGTGTGCCGCCGCATCACGGCGAAGCTGCTGCTCGTCTCGATTTCCGGCGACTGGCTCTTCAGCGAAGACCAGAGCCGCGCGATCGCGGCGGCCATGCTGCGCCAGGGCCGCGACGTGGCCTATTCGCACCTCGACATCAAGGTCGGCCACGACGGTTTCCTCACGCACACGAAGGAGCTCGCCCGCCTCATGGGCGCCTTCTTCGCGCCCACGCCGCGCGTGGTCACGCCCGCGAAGCGCCGCAAGCTCGCGCCGCTCGTCGAGATGGTGCCCGAGGGCGCGCGCGTGCTCGACATCGGCTGCGGCTCCGGTTCGCTGCTCACGCTTCTGCGCGACGAGAAGAAGGCGCGCGGCACGGGCGTGGAAATCGACTTCGACAAGATCGTCAACGGCGTGCGCGGCGGCATCGACGTGCTCTACGAGGATGCGGACGAAGGCCTCGGCCTGCTGCCGGACGCCGCCTACGACATCGCCGTCCTCTCCGAGACGCTGCAGACGGTGAAGAAGCCGCGCGAGATTCTCGTGAAGATCCTCGACAAGGCGAAGGAGGCGATCGTCACGATCCCGAACTTCGCGGCCGTGGGCATTCGCCTGCATCTGCTCTTCACGGGACGCATGCCCGTGGCCAGCGAACTGCCGTTTGAGTGGTACGATACGCCCAACACGCACTTTTTCACGTTCGACGATTTCAAGGCGCTCTGCGCGCGCGAAGGCATCGAGATCCGTTCCGTGCGCGCCGAAGCCGGCAGCTGGTTCGGCCGCCTGCTGCTCGCGCTCGGCTTCACGAACCTCGGCGCCGAGCGCGTCATCTGCCGCCTCGCCCGCTGAATGGCGTCAGAGCCCGCTGCGCGCGTCGGCGCAGACGAGCGTGTAGTTGTCGCCCGCGCCGGCCGCGCGCACGGCGGCGCCGATCGTCTCCACCGCGTCCTGCGGATCGTCCGCCTCGGAAAGCAGCAGCCTGAGATCCGCATCGTCCACCATGTCGTGCACGCCGTCGGAGCAGAGGAGGAAGCGGTCGCCGCGCTGCACGTCCACGGTCTTCCACTCCGGGCGCACGCGCTGTTCGGTGCCGACTGCGCGCGTGAGGATGTGCGTGAGCGGATTGCTGCGCGCCTGCAGAACCTTTGCGCGCGAGGCGTCGGAGGTCGCCACCGCCGTGCCGAGTTCGTTGCCCACGGTGTGGTCGCGCGTGAGCAGGTCGAGCCGCCCGTAGCGCAGCCGGTAGAGGCGGCTGTCGCCCACGTGGAAGAGCCGCGCCCGCGCGCCTTCCGCGTCCACGTGCAGCAGCGCGACCACCGTGGTGCCCATCATCTTGAAGCCCTGTTCGCGCGCATAGGCGCGGATGCGTCCGTTGACCGTCTGCAGCGCGTCGTTCATCGTGGCCTCGCGCGCCGCCGGCGCCTGCGCGCGCGCGGTCTGCCACGCCGCCGTCAGCGCGTCGCATGTCCAGCGGCTCGCGAGCGCGCCGCCCTCGCCGCCGCCCATGCCGTCCGCCACGCAGAAGAAGCCCGTTTCGGGGTCGAGCGCAAACGAATCCTGGTTTTCCGGGCGCACGAAGCCGCAGTCCGTCAGCGTGGCCGCCGCGAAGCCAAGCCGGTGCGGCCGCCCCGTGACGTGCGCCCAGGTCTCCACGAGCGCGTCCCGCATCTGGGCCATCGCCTTCATGCGACCACCGACCTCACTTCGCCCGTGCCGAGGCGCGTGACGAGCGCGTCGCCCGCGGCCACGTCGCCCGCCGCGCGCACCACGCGCCCATCCGCGCGCAGCGTGATCGAATAGCCGCGCGCCAGCACTTGATAGGGATTGAGCAGCCCCAGCTTCATGTCGAACCGCTGCAGCGCGGCGTCCGCCGTCTGCACGGCCGCGCGCATCGCGGGCGCGAGGCGCGCCGATTGCGCGAGCAGAGCCGTCTCGCGCCGGGCCAGCGCGTCCTTCAGCGCGGGCGCAAGACGCGCGGAAAGTCCCGTGAGGCGCTGCGCCACGTCGGCGAGCGCCGTCTGCGGCGCGGTGGCGAGCCGGTGCGCGAAATGGTCGAGCGTCTGCGCGCGGTCGTCCAGGCAATTGCGCAGCGCGAGGCGCAGACGCTCTTCGCCCGCCGTCACCTTCTTCACGAGCTCGGCCTTTTCGGGCACGGCCTGCGCCATGCCAATGGAGGGTGTGCCCGCGCGGCTGTCCGCCACGTAGTCGCACAGCGTGACGTCGCGTTCGTGGCCCACGGCGGAGATGACGGGAATCGCGCACGCGGCGACCGCGCGTACCACGGACTCTTCGTTGAACGCCCAGAGATCGTCGTCGGAGCCGCCGCCGCGGCCGACGATGAGCACGTCGGGCACGAGACCGCCGTCGGCGGGACGCGCCCCCGTGGCGAGGTCGCTGAAGTAGCGGATGCCGCGCGCGATGTCCTCGGCGGCGCCGTCGCCCTGCACCTTCACGGGGAAGAGGCGCACGCGCGCGCCGGCGTGCAGCGCCACGCGGTCGGGAATGAGCGCGCGGTCGCCCTGCGCGGCCTCCTCGCGCGTGCGGCACGGCCGCCCCGGCAGATAGTCGGGGAAGCGTCCCCACAGGACGTCGCACATGTCGTGGATCACCGCGCCGGAGGCGGAGGTGACGATGCCGATGCAGCGCGGCAGAAACGGCAGCGGCCGCCGGCGCGCGGGTTCGTCGAGCCTGTCGAGCCCTTCCGCGATGATCGTCTTCTTCAGCGCCTCGAACTGCCGCTTGCGCGCGCCCTGCGCGTCCGGCTTCAGCCGCAGATGGCGCACCTTGAAGGAGTAGGCGCCGCGCTGCATCGAGAGGTCGAGCTCGCCTTCCACCTGCACCACGAGCCCGTTGACCTTGGCGTCGCCCTGCGCGAGCGCCGCCTTGAACGCCGCGTCGCAGCCCGCCAGCGCGTAGGTGAAGAGGCTGCAGCTGATCGAGGCCTGCGCGTCCTGCAGCGCGAAGTAGCGCGTGCCGGTTCCGTAGGTGCGGCAGCCCGAGACGGCGCCCTCGATCCACACGCCCGCGAGCTTCACGTTGTTCTCGAGCAGGTTCCTGCGCACGGAGCGCGTCAGCTGCGTGACGCTGTAGACTTTCGGCTGTCCTTCGGCCATGTCGCTGCCGCGTCTCCTCAGGTCGTGTAGTCGGCGTTGATGTGCACGTAGTCGAGCGAGAAGTCGCACGTGTAGACGGAGCTCGAGAAGTCGCCGAGGTGCAGATCCACCGTGACGACGAGCTCGGGGCCTTCCATCTCCTTGGCGAGCTTGGCCAGCTGCGCCGCGTCGGCCACTTCGCCCTTGCGGTAGGCCCAGGTGCGGCCGTAGAAGACTTCCGCGAGGCGGTCGTCCACGGCCGCGCCGGAGTAGCCGGCGGCGGCGAGCACGCGGCCCCAGTTCGGATCCTTGCCGAACCAGGAGGTCTTCGCGAGCGGACTCTTCGCGATCGCGCGCGCGGCGCGGTCGGCGTCGCGCGCCGTGCGGGCGTTCTTCACGCGCACTTCCACGTACTTCGTGGCGCCTTCGCCGTCGGCGGCCATCTGCTTCGCGAGCGCCACGCCCACGGCCGTGAGCGCGGTGGTGAACGCCTCGAAGTCGTCGCCCGGCTGCGCGATGGTCGGATTGCCGGCAAGGCCGGAGGCAAGCAGGAACACGCTGTCGTTCGTGGATTCGTCGCCGTCCACGACCACGTGGTTGAAGCTCACGGCCACGGCGCGGCGCAGGGCGCGGCGCAGAAGGGCGGGCGTGATCGCGGCGTCGGTGGTGATGAAGCCGAGCATCGTCGCCATGTTGGGCTCGATCATGCCGGAGCCCTTGCACATGCCGCCGATCGTCACGGTGCGGCCGCCGATCGTGGTGCGCACGGCGGCCTGCTTGGGCTTCGTGTCGGTGGTCATCACGGCCTTCTCGGCGGCGAGCCCGGCGGCTTCGGAACGTTCCAGCTGCGCCGCCGCCGCCTTCATGCCGGCGAGCAGACGATCCATCGGCAGCCGCCGCCCGATCACGCCCGTGGAGGCCACGAGCACGTGCTTCGGGTCAATGCCCAGCTCGCCCGCCGTGGTGAGCGCCGCGAGCTCGGCGTCGCGCAGGCCCGCCTCGCCGGTGCACGCATTCGCGCAGCCGCTGTTCGCGAGAATCGCCTGTGCGCGGCCGCCCTTGATCGCGGCGCGGTCGTAGACCACCGGCGCCGCCGCCACGGCGTTCGTGGTGAACACGGCGGCGGCCGCGCACGGCGCCTCCGCCACCACGAGCGCCACGTCGTTGCGGCCTTCGTACTTGATGGCCGCAGGCACGCCCGCGGCGCGGAATCCCTTTGCGGCGCACACGCCGCCCTTGATGGTTGTAATGTGCATGATGCGAAATGCCCAAATGCGGAAACCTCAGCGGCGCTCGATGGCGCGCACGAGATAGGGCCAGTAGACGCGCGTGTAGACGACGCACGAGTAGACGTTGAGCGCGATGAGCGCGAGTTCCACCGCGTAGACGGAAAAAAGCAGCGGCCTTTCCCACGCCGCCGGCAGCAGGGCGTGGAACACGAGGTAGGCGTAGATGTAGCCCGCCGCGGGGAAGGAAAGCGCCGTGCGCACCTTGCCGAGCCACATCGCGCCCACGTCGGCCTGGTAGGCGGCCGCCACGGAACGCAGGAACGTGACCCACTGGTCGCGCAGGATGTAGAGCACCGTGAAGACGAGCATGAGCGCCGCGTGCACCGCCGGCCCGCGCTGTGCCCCGATGAGCCAGAGCAGCGTGGGGAAGCTCACGATGAAGAACACCTTGTCCATCAGCGGATCGGCGAGCTTGCCGAAGGTGGAGACCACCTGCCAGCGGCGCGCAAGCTTGCCGTCGTAGAGGTCGGAGATGCCCGCGAGAAACATCAGCAGGCCCGCGGCCAGCGCCAGCGCGAGCGACCCGCGCGCCTGCGCGAGCACCGCGCAGATCAGGAAACCGAAGATCAGCGGCACGCGGGAGAAGGTCAGCGCGTTGACAAGGTAGGAATGGACGCGCGAACTCATTCCGCGGCTTCGCCGTCCTCTCCTTCATGCGCGAACTCGGCCTCGTCCGCCATGTCCGTGCCGAGGTCGTTCCCCATGCGTTCGAGATTCGCGATCGCCTTCTGGCCGATTTCCGCCTGCTTGCGCAGCAGGGCCTTGAGCTCGCCGATCTGCACCTTCGTGAATTCGAGCATGGCCTGCAGCGTGTCGCGGCGGATCGTCATCTTGCCGAGATCCTGTTCGAGCTCCTCGATGCGCCGCTCGCACTTCTGCAGGTTGCGGCGCGCCGCGAAGAGCTGCTTGAGGAGCTCGCCTGGCTCCACGTCGAGGTCGTCGATCTTCATGCCGTCGGGAATCGGCACGAGCACGGGTTCGCCGCACTCCGAGCAGGTGATCTGCAGCCCCGCGCCGCGGTAGTCGATCGCGAGGCTGTGCCCGCAGTGCGGACAGTCGAAGACGATGTCCGTCTCGCGGATCTCCGTTTCGTCCGATTCGGTTTCGGGCGTTTCGGTCGCGGCGGCCTCGTCTTGTTCGGGCGCTTGTTCGTCGGCAATGTCGTGGTTGGCCATAATCAACCTCTCTCGTGGGTTTCCAACAGTATAGAACAAAGCGCGCCGAAACGCAAGATGGGCGACAGGGCCGACGCATTAAAATGACTCCACCCTCGCTCGAGAGGGCTAATCCTCTCGCACATGCGTCGGCCCAAGTGTTCAGCAGTCCAGCAGCCAGCAATCAGCAGCCAGCAAA
>CAVGKN010000019.1:0-9547 GCA_963629855.1 Lachnospiraceae bacterium | reverse complement strand
CATCAGGCGGCAATGCCGTTCAGGTGACCGATCCGAGGGTTTTGAAATTACCACACGGTAGAGGTGAAATTTATGAAGCGTGTAATGTTGTTGGTCTGCTTGATGCCGCTGATGTCATTGGCGACCACGTATTATGTGAATGGGACAAGCGGCTCCGATTCTAATGCGGGTACGTCGTCGGCTTTGGCCAAAAAGACGATCCAGACGGCGATCGACGCTTCGTCCGCCGGCGATACGATCCTCGTCGCGCCGGGAACGTATGATGCCATTGACACGCAGGGAAAGAACATCACGATTCGTTCAACAGACGGCTCGGAGAGTACGAAGATCATTGGGCGAACGAACGGGGGCATGGGCTCGAATGGCGCGGTGACGGCAGCGATGCTGATTTCGAACGCGACCAACGGACAGGTCGGCGATTCGGATGATTCGGACGATGAAGAGGAGTACACGACGTACAAGTATGACATCGCGAGCGAATGGAAGTCTTGGACGCCTGCCGATCTCCCGTGCAGCACGCTCGAAGGGTTCACCATCGAAGTGAACGGCACCTCGGAAGACGACCAGGTCGGCGTCGTCGGCGGTAACCTGAAGAACTGCCGTCTGATCTGCGCGGACGGTATCGAGCGCTTCAACATGGTGCAGCTGGCCGTCATCGAGAACAGTTTGATCATGGTTGGGGATCTCGGAGTCTGGCTGGATGAAGATGGAGAAGAGGACGGTGACGTGGAGGCATTCTCAGACTGCATTTTCCGCAATTGCACTGTCTACACCGGATCCATGATCTGCAGCAGCCAGATGGCGAACACCATCGTCTACGCACGCAACAACAATGTCTATCTGGATGAGGACTCGAATCGCCCAACGCTTGCCAACTGTGTTTTCTACAACGTGAAGAGCGTTTCCAGACGTGCTGGCGTGACGGTCGCGGATCCGAAGTTCGTCAATGCGGCTGCCAATGACTTTCAACTACGGTCGGGATCGCCTTGTATCGACAAGGGTTCCGGTTCCTATGGATCGACGGATCTCGCCGGGAATGCGCGTGTCGTCAACGGAAAAATTGACATTGGTTGCTATGAATATCAGTACTCCACGACGCCCGATCCCGAGATCCCGGACTTCGACTTCGCAGGCGGGTCTCTCTGCGACGATATCGGTGGCGAGATCATTGGGGTCGTCGAAAAGGCCGCGCAGGTCTACGATGGCTGCCTCTATGACGCAGACGGTGGCATCGTCGGTTCGATCCAGGTGAAGGTCGCGAAGGCGAAGGCGAACAAGAAGACGGGCGAGACGACGTCAAAGGTGACGGCCACAATCCAGGTCGCGGGCGAGACGAAGAAGGTGACGGCGTCCGGCAACTTGGACGTGGATGCGGGTTATGTCTCGTTGGAGACGAGGGATGGTCGTCTGCTCGGGTTCGAGATCGGCGTGGACGGCTTCGTCGGCGCGTTCGACGGCAAGGGCCTCGACGGCGTGCGCAACCTCTTCTCGTCCAAGGACAAGGCGGAGTCGAAGTCCGCCAATGACGTCGCGAACGCGCTGAAGGCCAATGGCGCGATCGCGGTCGTGTGGGAGGACGAGGAGACGGGCGGTCTCGGCATGGTGTCCGTCACCATCGGCGCGAAAGGCAAGACGAAGGTGTCCGGCACACTGCCGAACGGCACGAAGGTCAGCGTTTCGACGCAGCTGATCGTCGGCGAGGAGATTTGCTGCGTTCCCGTTGCATATGCGAAGAAGTCGGCGAGCCTGTCGTTTGGACTCTGGCTCTCGTGCGATGGCGCGGATCTCGAGGTCAGTGGCCTCGGCGACGGCGTCGAGGTCGGGTATTCGTCTGCGCTCAACGACGACGCGACGTTCTCCTTGGATGTTGATGCGCTCTGTGAGCTTCTGGACGATGACACGTATGCCGACTATTTGCCGGACGGCCTTCCGGTCTCGCAGAAGGGCACGAAGTGGGTTGTCGCGGATGGCGCGAAGGCTGGCAAGGTCGTCGTCAACAAGAAGACGGGCGAGATCGACGAGGCGAAACTCGGCGAGAATCCATCGGGTCTGAAGCTCACGTTCAAATCAAAGGACGGAACTTTCAAGGGTTCGTTCAAGGCATATACGAACGTGAAAGACAAGCCGAAGGCGACGACCGTCTCCGTCACAGGCCTTGTCGTCGATGGCGTCGGCTATGGCATCGCGACGGTCAAGAAACTCGGCTCTGTGCCTATCAGGATTAGCCACTAGTTGCTGACGCTCGCCGGGACGTCGCCGATGGAATGTCTCACGGCCGACTTCGTGCCGTTCGTGACGGTGGGCAAGGCGAAGAAGGCGCTGTCCATCCGCTGCTCGCTCGATTTGAACCGCTCCGCCGGCGCTGATGCGCGGATGGGCGAATCCGAACCGCGTCACGTTCTCGTTCGTACGCTCGCCGGGGCTTTACAGCGGATCGTTCCAGTTCGCGGCGAACTTGTTGAGGAGGTCTTGCGGTGGTGGATTGAAAAAAGTTGAAAAAATTTTTCAGACCCCCTTGCGCACGACGGTCAGAATGTGATATACTAATTGCGTTTTCACCGCAACGGGCTCATCGTTCATCGGTTAGGACCTCGGACTGTCGATCCGAAGAGGGGAGTTCGATTCTCCCTGAGCCCGCCATTCAAGCCGCCGAAAGGCGGTTTTTTGGTATCTGGACTTCACGCGGAGAGCAACAGTGCCCAACGGAGCGAGATGAACGACTTTTTCAATGTAATCGTGCTGGCCGCGCTGCAGGGCGTGGCGGAGTTCCTGCCTATTTCCTCTTCAGGCCATCTGGTGCTGGGGCGTTCCCTGCTGGGGTTGGGCGACGTGGGGCTGCGGCTGGACGTCTTTCTGCATGTGGGCACGCTGGTGGCCGTGTTCGCCTTCTATCGGGCGACGGTGGCGCGTCTGGTGCGGGGGCTGTTTGCGACGGAGAAGGCGGCTCGGCGCGCGGCTTGGATCTTTGCGGGCAAGCTCGCGTTGTCGTCCGTGCCCGTGGGCGTGGTGGGGCTTCTCTTCAACGACGAGATCGCGGAGGCGACGCCGCGGCTCGTCGGCGTCGGGCTGCTCGTCACGGGCGCGCTGCTGTGCGCCACGCGCTTTCTGCCGCATGGCGACCGCGACGTGTCGTGGGGGCGCGCGCTTACGATGGGGCTTGCGCAGGCGCTTGCGATCATTCCCGGCATTTCGCGCAGCGGCACCACGCTGGCGGCCGCGCGCGCCACGCGCGTGGGGGCGGAGGCGTCGGCCGAGTTTTCGTTTCTGATGAGCGCGCCGCCGATCATGGGCGCGGCGCTTCTTGAAATCCTGCGAGCGGGTGAGGCCGTGGCCGCGCCGGATGTTGCGTGGGGGCTCTGCGCGTTTGGCGCCGCGCTCGCGGCCGTCGTGGGCTACTTCGCGCTCAAGCTGCTCGTCGCCACGCTGAAGAGCCATGCCTTCTGGCTGTTCGGGCCCTATTGCCTGATCGTGGGCGTTCTTGCGCTTTGACATACGCGCTCGGCAACTTATCAACAGGCGGCTGTTGATAAGTTGCCGATATGTTCTCATTTCTTGTGCGTTGTCTTTTGGGCTGAAATATGGTTCAATACTGTTGATAACTTTTTAGGCAAAGAAGGCAAAGTGTGAACGAAGAGAATCAAGAGAGCGATCTCGTCTGGGGCGCCGTGGTGACGAACGTGAAGGCGTCCTTGCCCACGGAGGTCGCGCGCAATCGGATGGAGCGCTATTTCCCGCTCATGCACACACACGTGCGCGTGGGCGACGAGTATGTCATCGGCGTGGCGGAGCCCATTCAGGTGGAGATGTTCACGGCGGAATACGCCGCGCTCATCGCGGAGGCGCTGCAGCTCACGGGCGTGGGCGACCTGCGCGTGCGCTTCGCCGTGGAAGGCGCGGCGCCGCAGCCCACGCCGCTGCCGCGCCCCGTCTACGAATCGATGCCGTCGCCCTACGCCCAGACGACGCGCGCCGCTGCGGCGGCCGCGCCCGCCGCCGCCTTTCTCCAGACGCCGCCGCCGCACGAGAACTACACGTTCGACAACTTCGTGCCGGCGCCCTCCAACTCGATCGCCTACGCCACCGCCACGGCCGTGGCCAAGAACCCGGGGCGCGTGCACAATCCGCTCTTCATCTACGGCGGCACGGGACTCGGCAAGACCCACCTCATGGAGGCGATCGGCCACGAGGTGATCGAGAAAACGCCGCGCCTCTCCGTGTGCTACATCACGTCCGAGACCTTCCTCAACGAATACGTCAACGCCCTCACGAACCGCACGATGGAGGCGTTCCGCCAACGCTACCGCAATGTGGACGTGCTGCTGCTCGACGACGTGCAGTTCATTGCCGGCAAGGAGAAGATCCAGGAGGAGTTCTTCAACACGTTCAACTCGCTCATGGATACGCACCGCCAGGTGGTGATGACGAGCGACGTGGCGCCGCGTGACCTCAAGGGCTGCGAGGAGCGCCTGATCGGCCGCTTCCAGAACGGCATGGTCGTGGAGATCGAGTCGCCCTCCTACGAGACGCGCCTCGCAATTCTCAAGTCGAAGGTTGCCACGGAGCACTACCTCGTGCCGGACGCCGTGCTCGACTTCATCGCCGAGAACATCTGCTCCCACGTGCGCGCGCTCGAAGGCGCGCTCAAGCGCGTGGTCGCCTTCGCCTCGATCAACCGCGCCACGCCGCTTACGGTGGACGTGGCGCGTCACCTGCTGCGCGACTCGATCGAGAACGAGCAGACCATCAAGGATCTCACGGTCGACGACATCATGAAGACCGTGGCCACCTATTACAGCGTGACGATCGAGGACATTCTGCGCAAGGAGCGCACGCAGACGCTCGTCACGCCGCGCCAGGTAGCCATGTTCCTCTCGCGCAAGCTCACCACGAAGTCCCTGCCCGAGATCGCGCTGTCGTTCAAGAAGAACCACGCCACCGTGCACCACGGCACGCAGACGATCCAGAAGCGGCTCGACGTGGAGCCCAATCTGCGCAAGGCCGTGGAGGAGATCACCGTCAAGCTGGGCCGCAAGTTGTCGGATCTCAGCGCGTAGTCGGGCAGACGAACAGGGAGGCGGAAACATGGGGCCGGGCATCAATCTCGCGCAGGGCATGCGCCAAAGCCAGGTTCTGGCGCCGCAGATGCGCCAGGGCCTCGACATGCTGCAGATGACCGCCCTCGATCTGCGCGCCGAACTGCAGCATCAGATGGAGCAGAACCCGGTGATCGAGGACGTGGAAAGCCGCACCGAGCGGCAGATCTCCGCCGACTTCCCCGAGGAGCACGCGAGCGGCGCCGTCTCCGAGCGCGAACTCGACTTCGACCCCAACGGCGAACGCGCCCAGGAGACGCTCTCCTGCGACGACGCCGCGCGCGACGACTATCTGCAGAACCTCGAGAACTTCCATCCCTCCGCCGAGAACGGCTCCGTCGATCCCGACGCGCAGTCGCGCCGGCAGGCGCTCTTCGACCGCCAGGTCAAGCCCGAAACGCTGCAGGAGCACCTGATGCGGCAGATCGCCACCTCCGACATCCCCGAGGCGGATCAGCCTCTCGCCGCGCTGCTCGTGGAGCAGATCGACGACAGCGGTTACTTTCGCGGATCGCTGCCGGACGTCACCATGGTCACCGGCGCCGGCGAGCCGCGCATCCTGCGCACGCTCGCCCGAATCGCCACGTTCGACCCCCTCGGCTGCGGCGGGCGCGACCTGCGCGAATGTCTCCTCTTCCAGATGGAGAAGCTCGACGATTCGCCGTGGGAGGACGAGGTGCGCTGCGTCATCGACAAGTATCTCGACAAGGTCGCCACGCACCAGGAGACCTTCCTGTGCAACGCGCTCGGCATCACGCGCGACGACTACCCCAAGGTGCTCGCCGCCCTGCGCGCGCTCGACCCCACGCCCGGCCGCGGCTTCACCGTGCACGCGCAGACGCCCGTCTACGTGCGGCCCGAGGTGTTCGTCACGAAGGCGAAGTCCGGCAAGTGGATCGCGCGCGTGACGGAGCGCGACCTGCCCACCATCCGCATCTCGGCGCGCTATGTCAAGATGCTGGGGGATCCGAAATGCCCGAAGGAGACGAAGAGCTACATCCGCGAGCGCATCGACGCCGCCAAGGCGCTGATCAAGGCCATCGAAGACCGGCAGGAGACGATCCGCCACATCGCCCAGGAGATCGTGGACGCCCAGTCGGACGTGTTCGAGCAGCGTTCCCTGACCGCGCTCAAGCCGCTCACGCAGGATCAGATCGCGCAGAAGGTCGGCCTGCACAACTCGACCGTGTCGCGCACGGTGAACGAGAAGTACATGTCCACGCCCCTCGGCGTGCTGGCGATGAGCCGGTTCTTCACCACGGGCGGCGTGAAGACGGCGACGGGCGGCACGGTCACGAACGTGGTCGTGAAGGAGCGCATCCGCGCGCTCATCGAGGCGGAAGACAAGACGAAGCCGCTCTCGGACGACGCGCTCGCGAAGGCGCTCAAGGCGGCCGGCATCGAGTGCGCGCGCCGCACGGTGGCGAAGTACCGCGAGGCCATCGGCCTGCCCGGCGCCGCCGAGCGCCGCGTGCGCTGAACGGCCGTTGTGGTATACTATTTCGCCATGGAAAAAACAGATGACTGGGCGCAGGCGCGGAAGATCCTCGCGGGGGATCTCCTGAGCGTCGTCATGCCCGTCTATCATCTGGCCGACGCGGTCGAGGCCAATCTCGACGCGGTGCGCGCGTGTCTCGACGCGGGGAACATTCCCTACGAGCTCGTGCCCGTGGACGACGGCAGCGGGGACGGCACGGCGGAGATCCTGCGGCAGCTGGCGGCGGCGCATCCCGAGAAGATCCGTCCCGTGCTGATCGCGCGCAACGCGGGCAAGGGCAATGCGCTCAAGGAAGGCTTCCGCGTGTCGCGGGGCGGCTATGTGCTGCTGCTCGACGGCGACCTCGACATTGCGCCCAAGATGCTGCCGCGCTTCTTCGACGAGATGGCGCGCGCGGGCGGCGACATCGTGATCGGCTCGAAGCGCCATCCCGAATCGTCCGTGCAGTATCCCTGGCACCGGCGGCTGGCGAGCTTCGTCTACTTCTCGCTCGTGCGCCTCTTCATCGGTCTGCCCGTGACGGACACACAGACGGGCATGAAGCTCTTCCGCCGGCGCGCGCTCGGCGAGGCGCTCGATCGCATGCTCGTGAAGACGTACGCCTTCGATCTCGAGCTGCTCGCCATTGCGCGCGAGCGCGGTGCGAAGATCGTCGAGGCGCCCGTGGAGATCCGCTTTGGCTCGAAGTTCGGCGCGCTCAAGCTCCGCACCGTGCGCGAGATGGTGCACGACACGCTCGCCGTGTTCTACCGTCTGCGGCTGCTGCACTACTACGCGCGGGTGGAAGTGCCGCCGCCGCTGGAGACATTGCCGTTTGTGAGCGTGGTCATCGCCTGTCCGGGCCGCAGCTGGATGCTCGACGAGTGCCTCGCCGCCCTTGGTCGCCAGACCTATGCCCGCTTCGAGGTCCTCGTGCTGCCGGACGAATCGTTCACGCTGCCCGAGATGCTTGGCTTTCCGCTGCGCATTCTCGCCACAGGCAAGGTGCGTCCCGCCGAGAAGCGCAATCTCGGCATCGCGGAGGCAAAGGGCGATCTCGTGGCGTTCATCGACGACGACGCCTACCCCGACGCGCGCTGGCTTGAACGCGCGATCCTCTACTTCGGCGCACCGGACGTCGGCGCCGTGGGCGGGCCGGGCGTGACGCCGCCGGGCGACGGCTTCCGCGCCCGGGCCGGCGGCCGCGTCTACGAGAATATTTTCGTGAGCGGCACCTACCGCTACCGCTACGTGGGCGGCCGCGTGCGGCGCGACGTGGACGACTACCCGAGCTGCAACCTCTTCGTGCGCACGGCCCTGCTGCGCGCCTGCGGCGGCTACCGCACCGACTTCTGGCCGGGCGAGGACACACTTCTCTGCCGCGCGATCACGTGCACCGCGAAGAAGCGCATCGTCTACGATCCCTGGACGATCGTCTACCACCATCGCCGCGCGCTCTTCGGGCCGCATCTGCGCCAGCTCGGCCGCTACGGCTTCCACCGCGGCTACTTCGTGAAGCGCTTCCCGGAGAACTCGCGGCATCCCGCCTATTTCGTGCCCACGGCGTTTGTCGTCTACACGGCGCTGCTCGCGCTCGCGTGGGCGATCGTGCCGTTCGCGGCACCGGCGGGCGCGGCAACGTGGTGGGCTCTTGCGGGCGTTTCGGCACCGATGGCGCTCTACCTGCTGGCGACGGGCGTGACCACGTTCGCGTTCAACCCGGCGTTGTGGGGGCTGACGTGGCTGGGCGTGGTCGCCTCGCATCTGTGCTACGGCGTCCGCTTCGTGCAGGGGCTGTGCGCGCGCCGGGCGCCGTGCGAATACATCGGGCGCGACCATGCCGCGCCGCGGACAAACTAAGGAGACAAGATGAACGATGTGAGTGTGATGGCAATTTGGCTTGTGGGCGCGTACCTGATCGGCGGCGTGCCGTTTGGCTATCTCATTGGCAAACTGCGCGGCGTGGACGTGCGCACGGTGGGCTCGAAAAACATCGGCGCCACGAACGTCTACCGCACGGTCGGCCACAAGTGGGGCTTCCTTGCGTTCTTCTGCGACTTTCTGAAGGGACTGCTGCCCACGCTCGCGGCGGTGCTCGCGCAGAAGCACGGCGGCTTCTATCCCGCCGCGCTCGATCCCGTCTACGTGGGGCTCGCATGCGTGGTTGGCCACACGCTCACGCCGTACATGAAGTTCAAGGGCGGGAAGGGCGTGGCGACGGCGTTTGGCATGCTGCTCGCGCTCATTCCCGGACTCGTGCTCGTCGCCTTCGCGCTCTTCGTCGTCACGGTGTGGCTGAGTCACTACATCTCGCTTGGCAGCTGCCTCGCGGCGGCGTTCCTCGCGGTCGCGATCTGGATTCCCACGCCGCTCGCGCATCCCACGCTGCCGATCCAGGTGGTGATGACGCTGCTCGGCGTCTTCGTGATTGTGAAGCATCGCAGCAACATCGTGCGTCTCGCAAAGGGCTGCGAGAACAAGATCTACTGATGGAAACCGCGAATACGTTCTGGGCGCGTCTGCGCGGGCTCATTGGCCGACGCGGCCTCCCGCCAGGCGCGGGGCTGCTCATTCCACGCTGTAACGCGATCCACACGTGCTTCATGCGCTTCGCCATCGACGCGACGTTCCTCGATGGCGCGGGGCGTCCCGTGCGCGTGGTGCGCAACATCCGTCCGTGGCGGTTCTTCGTGTGGGGCGGCTGGCGTGCGCGCGCGGTGCTGGAAACGCCCGTACGCACCGTGCTCGTCACGGGCGGAACCACACGCCTCGGAAAGGCGATCGCGGATCATCTGCGCGCGGAAGGCTGGCGCGTGCTCACCACGTCGCACCGCGCGGACGCGGGCGCGGACATCGTCGCCGATTTCACGGATTCCGCCGCGCCGGCGCGCGTCTTCGCCGAGGCGCACCGTCTGTTCGGTGGCTTCCCGCCCGCCGCGCTCGTCAACAACGCCGCGCTTTTCACGGGCGACGCGGC
>CAVGKN010000018.1:0-9625 GCA_963629855.1 Lachnospiraceae bacterium | reverse complement strand
GAGAGGATCAGCCCTCTCGAGCGAGGGTGGAGTCATTTTAATGCGTCGGCCCTGCATCACCCCACAGTGGATGATCGCACTATTGTCTACTGCTTTGGACGATAGGTGAAGCCCTTGCCGTTGCACCGTTCACATTCAGTATTGCCAATCCGCGATCGAGCACGGCGGCGAGGCGTTCGCGCTTGCGCAGCTGCTCCTCAAGCGGCGAGGGGAAGAGCGACGGCGCGGAGCCGGGTTCCTCCGTGGTGAAGTCCGTCACGCCGAAGCCGATGAGGCGCACGCGGCGGCGGCCGGTCGGCGGCCATTCGCGGTCAAAGAGCGCGAGGGCGAGATGGCGGAACGTGATGTCGTCGCGCGCGGGCAGCTCGAAGCGCGCCTGGCGCGTGAGCGTGGTGAACGTGGCGTCGCGCAGCTTGAGCTTCGCCGTGCGCGCCCGCCGGGCCGGCTGCGCGCGCACGCGCCGTCCCACGTCCGCCACGAGTTCGAGCAGCTTCGCGCGCACGACGTCGCGCCGCGGCTCGTCGATGGGAAACGTGCTTTCGCGCGACACGCTCTTCTCCTCCGCCTCCTCCCAGGCCACGGCCGTCGCGTCGCACCCCAGCGCGTGCGCGCGGATGGAGGCGGCCGCGACCTCGCCGAGCACGCGCTCCAGAAAGCGCGGGTCGGCCGTCTGCACGTCGCCGCACGTGCGGTAGCCGTACTTCGCGAGAATCTCGTCCGTCTTCTTGCCCACGCCCCAGAGGATCTTCACGGGACGCGGCGCGAGCCAGGCGCGGATGGCCTCCGGCTCGAAGGGCATCACGTAGAGACCATCCGGCTTCGCCTCCTCGCTGCCGATCTTCGCGAGCAGGCGATTCGGCGCGATGCCCACGGAGCACGAGAGCCCGCACGTAGCGCGCACGTCGGCGCGCAGACGCTCGCCCAGAGTCCGCGCGTCGCCGAAGAGATGGATCGTGCCCGTGATGTCGAGAAACGCCTCGTCCACCGACACCCCTTCCACAAACGGCGAATAGTGCCCCAGCACCTCGAACACCTGCGCGGACACGGCCTCGTACACGCCCATGCGCGGTTTCACGAAGATGCCGTGCGGGCACTTCTCGTACGCCGTGCGGCTCGGCATCGCGGAATGGACGCCAAATGCGCGCGCCTCGTAGCTGCATGTGGAGACGACACCGCGTTCATGCGGCCCGGCGCCGACGATGACGGGCTTGCCGCGCCAATCGGGATGGTCACGCTGCTCCACGGACGCGAAGAAGGCGTCCATGTCGACGTGCAGGATCGTGGCCGCCGCCATGCGCGCTCACTCCTGCGGCGGCGTGGGCTCGGGCGGCGTCATCCAGTCGAACACGCCGCACACCACGGCCTCGGCGATCTTCTTCTGGCGCACGGGATTCCACGACCCCTCTTCGCCTTCGGGGAGGTTGATGAAGTCGACTTCCAGCAGACAGCTCGGCACGGCGGGATTGCGGCACACGGCCAGCGACTTCAGCTGCGCGCCCGCGTCGGGCACGGGCGCCATCACCTGCGCGATGTACTTCTGGATGCAACGCGCGAGGGCGAGTCCGTTGGACGTCGAGGCATACGTGGTCGTGTGGCGCGCGAGGCGCGGGTCGCGCGAAGCGGCCGTCGCGTTGTGATGCACGGAGATGAAGGCGTCCACGCGCTCCGCGTAGGCGCGCTGCGGCCGCGCGAACAGGCTGGGGGAGGAATCGCCGTCGCGCGTCATGATCACGAGGAAGCCCGCCTTCTCCAGCGCGTCGCGGATGGCGCGCGCCTGCATGAGGTTGGCCTCCTTCTCGCGCCAGCCGTGCGGCGAGAGCGCACCCGGCTCGTCGCCGCCATGCCCCGCGTCCACGCAGATGCGCACGGCGGACGGCGGCTTGCCATAGGGCGGCGCGTCGGGGAAGCCGTCGGCGGGATTGGGCGCGATGAGGCCCTTGGGCGGCACGGGCGCGTTGGCCTTCGCGACAACGCGCTTCGGCAGAAAGCCGCGCCGGTTCTCCAGCCACACGGCAATCCAGTCCGTGCCCTTCACCTCGGCGCCGCAGAACGTGAAGCCCTTGGGCAGGTAGAAGAGATTGTCGCCGCCGTCGATCGCGGTGCGCACGCGATTCTGGAAAAGCGAGCCCGTCGTCTTCCACGCACCGGGCGATCCGAGGAGCGGCGAATCGTCGGACGCAATCACGGGCGGCGGGGTCGGGTCGGCGTCCGTCGGCGCAGCGACCACGAAGTTCCGCACGAGCCGCGCCGCGCCGCGCTGAAGCGTAAGCGTGTTCGTGCCCGCCTGCACGGCCGCCATGCACAGAAATGCGCCCGTGCGGTAGACGGCCGTGGTCTGGCCGTTCACGTAGAGCGTCTCGGGGCGGCCGGGCGCGACCGCACCGATCACGTAGGTCTGCTCCACAGCGGGCAGTTTCTGCCCTTCCGCCGGAAACGCCACCGTAATCGTCTCGCCCTGCGCCAGGACGCATACCGCCAGCGCAGTGCCGAACAGCGCACGCCTCATTTCGCGGGAGCCGCCGCCTTGTCCAGCGTCTTGCGAAGTTCGTCGATGAACCGCTGCGGCGTGACGTCGCGGCCGGGGCAACCCGTGCGGCCGATCTCCTTCTCGCCGCCGGGCGCAAGCAGCACGAACGTGGGGAAGCCCCGGATGCCAAAGCGGGACCCCAGCTTCTCGTTCTGCGCGCGCACCTTGGGCGTCACCTTCGTCTCGTCGGACGGAAAGTCGACCGTCACGCACACGAGGTTCATCCGCGCCCAGTCACTCCACGCCTTCTCGGCAAAGACCTTCCGGTCCATGAGCTTGCACCAGCCGCACCAGTCGCTGCCCGTGAAGTCGAGCATCATCGGCAGGTCCTTCGCCTTCGACGTCTTCTTCGCGGCGTCGAAGTCGCTCGTCCATGTGCCGGCCGCCAGCGTAGTCGCCGCCAGCAGCAGCGCCGTCATCAGTGTTGTCTTCATCGTGTTCATCCTTTCTCCGTGAGACGCCACTAGTATATCACATCCACGACGGCACCGGTGGCGACGAGCAGGAGGCGCGTGCGGATGCGCGCGGGCGGCAGACCCGTCAGCGCCGCGAGGGCGCGCGCGTAGTCCGCAAGCTGCCCCGCGTAGGCGGTGCGCAGACGCGCCTCGAAGGCCGCCTCCGTCTCGCCCGGCCACGGCGCGTTCGTCTTGAAATCGTCAATCGTCGCGAAGACCGCGCCTTCGTCCTGCGTGAAGACCACGCGGTCGAACTGGCCGGATTCCCACACGCCGTCGCGGCAGAGTTCGTAGGGGCGTTCGCGCCAGAGGTCGATCGCGCCGGCAGGGCGCACAAGTGCGCGCTCGAGAGCCGTGTGCGCGTCGGCGGGCTCCAGCCACTCGATCTGCGCGAAGTCGGCGTGCGCCTCCGTGCCGCGCTTCATCGCCGCCACGCGCCCCGCGCGCGACACGAAGAGGTCGCCCGCGCGCATGCCCGTGTGAAAGTCCTTCGACGGCATGCGCCGCGCGAAACGCCGCCGCGTTGCCCGCGCGGGCGCGGGGTCGGCGAAGACGTCCTCCGCGCGCGACGCCGGCTTCTTCTCCGCCTTCTTCGGCGGCTTCAGATACCATTCCGGATCGCCCATGTCCTTCAGATTCACCTCGCGCACGAACATGCTGAATTTCGTCGTCTTGGTCTCGCCCTTCGGCGGCGCCGACAGGATGAGCGTGAGCGCGCGCTTCGCCCGCGTCATCGCCACGTAGTAGACACAGAGCGCCTCGTAGCACTGGGCGTCCTGCGTGGCGCGATACGCCCGCTCGAGTTCAGGGAACTCCTGCATCACCTTCTCGCCCGGATTCGGCAGCACCCAGTCGGGCGTATCGGCCGCGGGATCCGGGCCCACGATCGCCGCGTCGTCGAGCGCGGCGTTGATGCCCTTGGATTCGTAGAGCGGCAGCAGCACGTAGTCGAAGCCCAGCCCCTTTGAGCGGTGGATGGTCATCACCTTCACGCTGCGCGCATCTGCGAGGTCGCGCCGATGCTCGTCCAGCAGATAGTCGACGAAGGCGGCGAGGCGCGTGCCGGGTTCGAGCGTGCTCTCGAAGACCGCCGCCGCGCGCAGCATGTCCGCAAAGCGGCGTTCCGTGAAGGCGTCGAACGCCTCGGGCGGCAGCTTGGCGCGCAGTTCCTGGAAGGTGCGCCCGAGGCCGCGCGTGGTGAGCGCGTCGAGCGCGTCGCGCGAAACGGTCTCCGGCGGAGGCGGCGTTCCCGCCGCCACCTCCTGCGGATAGAGCGCGCGGCCGAGCGGCGTCGCGAAGAGATGGCCGTAGCTCAGCGTGTCGGCGGGATGCTCCGCGAGCTTCACGTAGGCCGTGAACGCGCGCAGCACGGGCGTGTCGAGCACGTCGCTCTCGCCTTCCCACGTGGCCGGCACGCCCATCTCGCGCAGCAGTTCGCCCACCTTCTCGCCAAACGTGTTGGACCGCACGAGCACCGCGCACGTGATGCCGCGCTCCCACGGCCGCACCGTGAGCAGCTCGTTGCCCAGCGCGTGAACGAAGGGCATGATGGGATCGAAGTGCGAATCGCCCGCTTCGACCACATGCACGAAGGCCGGTCCGACCGATTTGTCCACCTGGTGGTCGGGACATTTCCACTTGCCGAACTCCCGGAGGAAGCGACCCTGGAACACCTGGTTCACCGCGTCCGCGATCTCCTGCCCATAGCGGAAGGAGGTGTTGAGCGCGCCGAGCGTGAAAACGCCGCTGTCGCGCATGTTCATGAAGATCCGCACGTCGCCGTTGCGCCAGCCGTAGATGGCCTGCTTGCAGTCGCCCACCACGAACACGCCCTTCTCGTCGTCGCTCTGCGCCGCTTCGTCCACGAGATTGCCGAGCGCGCGCCACTGTTCGCGGCTCGTATCCTGAAACTCGTCAAGCGCCCACTGGCGGATGTGCGCGTCGAGGCGGAACTCGAGCGCGAGGCGCGTCTCCGGCGGCAGACGCGCCACGAGGCGCGGGATGTCGCTGAACGTGAGCTGGCCGCGCGCGCGCACGCGCCGGTCGTACTCCGTTTCGAGAAGGCGCAGCAGATCGTAGAAGCCCCGCGCGCGTTCGAGGCAGCGCGCCACGCGGTAGGCGAGCATGAGATGCCATGCGCGCTTCGCCGCCGGGTCGTCCTGCAGCACTTTGGGGAACGTCTTGGGCAGCGACCACGTGAACGTGCGCACACTGTTGACGAAGGTCTGCACACTGGACTTGGTACAGACTTCCAGCGCGTCCACGCTCGCGTGGATCTCCTCGAGCGTGACGCCGAGTTCCGGCGGCGGCTCCGCCCAGATGCGCGCGGGGGTTCCCCAGGCCTCGCCGTCGGGGTAGGCAAGCACCGTCTCGTGCCACTTCCGGATGTAGTCCGTGAAGGTCTTCACGAAGGCGGCGGGCGCGCGGTGATCCATCGCCCGCGAAAAAGCCTCCATCAACGCGCGCTTCGTCTCGCCGTCGCTGCGCCGGAAGAGGGAAAGCGCCACGCCCGCACGCGCGCCCTTGAGCGCGTAGTCGCCGAGCACGGAGATGTCGCCCGAAAGACCCAGCTCGAGCGGGAAGCTCTGCACGAAGCGCATGAGGAAGCTGTCGAGCGTGCCGATCTGCGTGAGATGCTGCGTCTCGATCACGCTGCGCAGGCGCGTCGCCGCCTCGGAGTCGACGCCCTTCTCGACATGCTCCGCAAGGCGCTGCACGAAGCGCGCGAAGATCTCGCCTGCCGCCGCGCGCGAGAACGTGAGCGCCACGATCTCACGCGGCGCCACGCCGGCCTTCAGCACCGCGACAAGCCGCTCCACAAGCGCGTGCGTCTTGCCCGTGCCCGCGCTCGCCTCGATCAGCTCGTTCTTCGCCCGCAGGATCTCAGTCTCCATCGTCCGCCTCCTCCGCGCCCGCGACGCGCGTCTCCTGATCCGCCACCCAAGTTTCGCTCACGCTCTCCGCGGGCGTGTCGAAGAGCAGCCCCGCGTAGTCGAACCGCCACTCCTTCTGGGACGACGGCGGCCAGAAGACGCCGCGGCGAATGTCGGCGAGCACGTGGCGCACGAGAGCCTCGGCGTCCGCCTGATCCGCCGCCGTGTCGAAGGGCTCCGAGAAGCCCGTGGTCTCCGCCGTCTCGCCCAGCACGCAGTAGCACGCCGTGCGCGGCGCCGTCGCCGCCGCCGCAAAGGGCGAGCCCGGCTTGTGCGCCTCCACTTCGAGCATCGCGCAGTAGAGCGGCAGCTGCGCGCTGCGCCAGGCGAAGTCCTTCGGCTTTCCCTTGGCGTCGAGCTTCGTCCGGCACGGCAATCCGCGCGTCCGCGCAAAGTCCACCGCGCCCTTCGAACCGTCGAAGGGACTCGCCTGTTCGGCGTTCTTCCAGGTCTTGTAGTCAATCACCTGCCACTCGCCCGTGTGCTCGTTCACGTCGATACGGTCGCAGCGGCCCCGGATCAGGGTGCCGTCGTAGGTGACGTGCAGGTCGCGTTCGCACGCGACGATCTTCCAGCCCTCGCGCCGCCGCGCGGCCTGGATCTGCGCAAACGCCCGCAGACGCTGGCGCGCGGACTGGGCCTGCAGCGCGACAATCGTAGGCGGCTCGGGCCCGAACCACGCAACGAGGAGTTCGTCCACGGCCACGTCCAGCGCGGCGGTGATCGCCGCCGGATCGACGGAATCCGCCAAAGGCCCCGTGCCCCACGCCTCGAGCGCCTCATGGCAGAGCGTGCCGAAGTGCCGGGCGTCGAGCTCCTCCATCGCGTCGTCCACGGATTCGCCGAACTGCTTCTTCAGCAGGTACGTGAAGGGACATTTCAAGTAGACGTCGAACAACGTGGGCGAGATGCGCGCAAGTGGCGTCTCGGCCGGCGGAATCGGCAAGTCGAGCTTCCAGCAGGCGGGCAGCGTGCGCGGCGGCGTCTCGCCCGTGCCGCCCGCGTCGGCGTAGAAGTCCTTGACGCGCGCGGCGAGCGCCTGGTCGTCCCGCATGCGGAAGAGCAGACGCGAAGGCTTGAGCGCGGTGCCGTCCGCCGCGAGCGCGTGGAACGAGAGGCGCACGTTCTCCGCCGGACGGCAGGCGAGCGCCTCGCGCAGGATGAAGGCGTCGCGCGCGGTGCGCTGGTCGTTCGTGACGAGGCCGAGCTTCTCGCGCAGGGCGTCCGGCAGAAACGGATGCCCCACCACGCTCTCGGGCACGCAGCCTTCCTGGAAGCCGGCGATTACGAGCTCATCCTCCGCGAGCCACGGCACTTCAAGCCAGCCGTCCGTCTGCAGGGTGTCGCCGGAGTCGGGTTCGAGCGTGTAGGTGGCGCCCGCGAGACGCTTCGCGAAGAGCGTGCGCAGATCGTCGGGGGAAAGGTGGAGGTCAAGCGCGTCGAACTCGTCGAACATGTCGCGCACGGCCTCGGCGGCGGAGGCGAACTCGCGGTCTTCGGCGTTGCGTTCGTCAAGCGCGCGCGTGCCGAAGATCTCCACGAGCAGCGCGCGCACGTTGGCGAGGTCGTTCGCACGCGCAAGTCGTTCCTGCACGAAGGCGACGACACGCGCGAGGTCGCCCGCCGCGAAGCGCGCCACGTCCGCCAGCGTTTCGGGCAGATGCTGCGCCTTGAGGGCATCGAGCGCGGCGAGCGCCTTCACGAGCGCGAGGCGGTCGAGGTTGAGCGCGGCGGCGAGCCAGCGCTGCACGTCGCCCTGGCGCACGAAGGCGCTGAACACGTCGTAGCGCGGCGCGGAGGCGAGCGCCACGAGCTGGCCGAGGAGGTGGCCGAGGGAGCTTGTGGCGACGTTTTCGCGCGCGGGATTGTGCAGCTGCAGCGCGCGCGCCTGGAACGCGCCGCGCATTTCGGGGAAGAGTTCGCGGTCGGCCAGCGTGAGCGCGGGCAGCGCGTCGGTCGGCGCCACGCGGGCGAACCAGTCCGCCACGCGCGTGGCCTCGGCGTCGGGCGTGGCGAACACCGCCACGCGCGCCGCGGCCACGCCGAGGTCGGCGAGACTTGCGGCGTCGGGCCGCGCGCGCCCCCAGTCGTCGAAGTCCGCGGCGTCCGCCTCCGTCGCGTGAAGGAGCACGGTAACGGGCTTCCGGCACGCGGCAAGCGTCTTGTAGAACGCGGGCAGCGGCGAGAGCAGCGCGGGCAGCACGACCTCCTCCACGCCTGGCAGCGCGGGCGGATGGGCGACGGCGAACGCGGCGCTTTCGCCGCGAAAGCGCAGACCGCGCGCGGCAAGCGTCTGCAGATACGCCGCCTCGAGGCGCGCGAGATCCTGCCAGCGGGCAATTTCGCGGTCGAGGTTTTCGCCGCGCAGCAGATCGCCCACGCAGTCGGCCACGTCGCGCATGAGCAGCCCGTTTTCGCCGAGGATGCTCCACACGCGCAGAAGCGCCTGCGCCGCGTCCACGGCTTCGCCGAACGTGCCGTGGCGCGTGGCGCCGTGCGGATAGAGCGTGGCGTAGTCGGTCGGCCCCACGGCCTGGAGCAGCGTGGCGAGCACGGCGAGCTCCGTCACGGCATCGGCTTCGGGCGGCAGTCCCGGCGCCTCGGGCACGAGAAACTGCGCGGGCATCTTCACGACCGGCGGCACGAGACCGCCCGCCACGCGCGTGGCGAGCGCGAGGCGCAGGCGGCGCCCCGCCTGCGCGGTGGGCATGACCACGAGCACGTGCGCGAGCGACAGCGCCCCGCCGGGCGTGCGCCGCGTGCGCGTCAGCAGCCAGTCGGCCACCACGTCCACCAGTTTCCGTTTCGGGTCAAGGTAGACGCGCGCGTGTTCCATCGTCCCTCCGAACACTCAGCTGGCGGAATCAACCTTCTCGAATTCCGCGATCATGTCGGGCGTGGGCTTCTTCGTGAGGAGCGACACGACGACCGTGACGAGGAACGCGAGCACGAAGCCCGGCGCGAGCTCGTAGAGGTTGAAGATCGGATGCGCCGCCGCGAACTTCGCCGCGAGCACGAACTTCCACACGAAGCACGTGGTCGCGCCCACGACCATGCCGCTCACCGCACCGGCCAGGTTCGTGCGCTTCCAGAAGAGCGCGAGCAGAATGAGCGGACCGAACGACGCGCCGAAGCCCGCCCACGCGAAGCTCACCATCTTCATCACGACCTTGAAGAAGTCCGACTCCGTGTTCATCGCGAGCACAATGGAGATGATCGCGACCGCGCCCACCGCGAGGCGCGAAACGAACACGAGTTCCTTGTTCGAGGCGTTCCTGCGCACGCGCCCGTAGAGGTCGTTCGTGAACGCCGAGGCCGAGACGAGCAGCTGCGAGTCGGCCGTGGACATGATCGCCGCGAGAATCGCCGAGAGCAGGATGCCCGCGAAGAGGCGCATGAAGATGCCCGTGTTGAAGATGCCGTTGATCATGACCATGAAGCACTTCTCCGGGTCGCCGCCCACGTCCGCGAGCGAAAGGCCATGCTGCTTGAGGTAGAGGTGGAAGACGAGGCCGAGCGCCGCCGCCGCGCCGAGCGAGATGGCCACCCACGTCATCGCGATACGCCGCGAGCCCTTCACCTCCGCCGGATTGTCGATCGACATGAAGCGCACGAGGATGTGCGGCATGCCGAAGTAGCCGAGACCCCACGCGAGGCAGCTCGCAAGGCCGATGAAACCGCACGCCTTGCCCGTGGAGGCAGACGTGAAG
>CAVGKN010000017.1:0-10109 GCA_963629855.1 Lachnospiraceae bacterium | reverse complement strand
CTCGAACTGCGCCGGCGCGACCTCGTTGTGGCGCGTCTTCGCCGGGATGCCGAGCCGCCAGAGCGCCTCCTCCACCTCGTTCATGAACTTGAGGATGCGCGGCCGGATCGAGCCGTAGTAGTGGTCGTCGAGCTGCTGGTGCTTCGCCGGCGTGGCGCCGTAGACGGTGCGGCCGGTCTGCAGCAGGTCGGGCCGCAGCAGGTAGAAGCCGCGGTCGATGAGGAAGTACTCCTGCTCCGCGCCGAGCGTGATCGACACGTGCGCGGGCGGCAGCCCGAAGTGCGCGAGCAGGCGATGCGTCGCCTTCGTGAGCGCCTGGATCGAACGCAGCAGCGGCGTCTTCGAGTCGAGCGCCTCGCCCGTGTACGAGTAGAACACCGTGGGAATGCACAGCGTGGCGCCGTTTTCGTGGCGCTTGATGAACGCGGGGCTCGTGGGATCCCACGCCGTGTAGCCGCGCGCCTCGAAGGTCGAGCGCAGGCCGCCGGAGGGGAAGCTCGACGCATCCGCCTCGCCGCCGATGAGGTTCTTGCCGCTGAACTCCTGCACCGCGCGCGCCACGCCCGCCGGCTCGAGGAAGGCGTTGTGCTTCTCGGCCGTGCCGCCCGTGAGCGGCTGGAACCAGTGCGTGAAGTGCGTGGCGCCCTTCGCGAGCGCCCAGTCCTTCATCGCGCGCGCCACGTCGTCCGCAATGGACGGATCGAGCGGCTTGCCCTCGTTGGCCGTGGCGAGCAGCTTGGCGGCGATGGCCTCGGGCAGATACGCCCGGATCTCCTTCTCGCCGAAGACGTCCGCGCCATACGTCTCCAGGGACGTATCGGCGGGCAGGTTCTCGGCGGGCGTGCCCGGCACGCGGGCGGCAATGGCGTGGATGGCGTGGATGCGGTTGTTGGAGCTCATGACATTCAGAGTGTAGGTTTTTGGAACAGTCCCGTGCGCCATTCGCCGATGAGGCGCGAGGAGACTTCGCGGAAGCCGCGCGCCGTGTAGGCGGCGTGGACTTCGGGGTAGACCTCTTCGAGGATGCCGGAGAGGATGATGAGGCCGCCGGGCGCGACGAGCGGCGCGATCTGGTCGGCGAAGCGCACGAGCACGGGCCCGAGCACGTTGGCGGCCACCACGTCGAACGCGCGGTCGCCCGTGCGGTGCACGCCCGGCAGGGTGGACTTGTTGCACAGGTCGCCGCGCACGAAGCGGACCGCGTCGGCGAGGCCGTTCTTCGCGGCGTTTTCGTTCGCGTTCTGCACGGCGTCGGGGTCGATGTCGAAGCCGGCCACGTCGCGGAAGCCCTCGAGCTTCGCCGCGATGGCGAGAATGCCCGAGCCGCAGCCGACGTCGAGGAAGGAGCGATCGGCGTTCTCCGCGGCGAGCGCGTCGATGTATTCGAGGCAGGCGTGGGTGGTGGCGTGCTGGCCCGTGCCGAACGCCATGCCGGGATCGAGCACGAGCATGCGCGGCGCATCCGCGCCCTCCTGCGCGCGAAATTGCTCCACCTCCCATTCGGGCACGATGGCGAGACGGGGCGAGATGCGCTCCGTCTTGAAGTGCTTGCGGTAGGAGAGCTTCCAGTCTTCGTCCGGAATCTCGCCCGTCTCGGGCGTGAGCGCGAGGCCCACGATCTCGCCGGCCGCCACCAGGGCCGCCGCGGCGCGCGGGGCGTCGGCCGGATCCGGCACGAAGATCTGCATCGTGGTGCGCGGATCCTCCACGTCGCGGTACGAAGATAAAATGAAATCCCCTCCGTCGAAGACCTCGAAGAGGGGATTCACGTACCGTTCGTCGACCGAACAGGATACGACCGTCATGAAGCGGACCTTATTCGGCCTTCTTCGCAGCGGCCCGCTTCGCGAGCATCTTCTTGACGACCGCGGGACGCTGCACGAGCACGCGCACGTTTTCGTCGCCCATGATCTTCACCTCGTCTTCGCCAAGACCGAACTTGACGAGACGCTGACGCTGAGCCTTGACGCGGCGAGCCTTGGCCGCCGGCGTCTTGCACGGGCGGACATGCGAGTCCTTGCGGAGTGTACGACCTGTACCCATTTTTATGCTACCTCTAACTTTCTTCGAGAAAAATTGAGCCAATAGTATGACATTTTCGGGCGCAAAAAGCAAGCCCAAAATGGCGGAATCGCGAAAGAAACTTCTACTTGACCTCGTGACACCAGCCGTGCGTGTCCGGCAGGTCGCCGTACTGGATGCCCTGGATCGTGTCGTAGAGCTTCTGCAGCGTGGGATCCACGCTCTCCGGATCGGAGATGCGGATCACCTGCTCGCCGCGCGTGATCTCCCACACGGGCGTGATCACCACCGCCGTGCCCAGCGCCGCCACCGCCTTGAACTTCTTCAGCTCCGTGTACGGCACGGGACGGCACTCGACCTTGATGCCCAGGTCTTCCGCCACCTGCTTGAGCGACATGTTCGTGACGGACGGCAGCACCGAGCAGCTGTCGGGCGTGACATACGCGCCCGCCTTCGTGATGCCCGCGAAGTTGGACGTGGCGAACTCCTCGATGTACTTGTGGCTCTTCGCGTCGAGGTAGAGCTCCACCGGCCAGCCTTCCTTCTTCGCCTTCTCGTGCGCGAAGATGCCCGCGGCGTAGTTGCCGCCCACCTTCACGTCGCCCATGCCGTGCGGCGCCGCGCGGTCCCACTGGTCGTAGATCACCGCGCGCACGGGCTTGAGGCCGCCCTTGTAGTAGGCGCCCACCGGCATGACCATGATCATGAACGTGTACTCCTTCGCCGGCGCCACGCCGATCTGCGGGCCCGTGCCGATCAGGAGCGGCCGCAGGTACATCGACCCGCCCGTGCCGTACGGCGGCACGTATTCCGCGTTCTTCTTCACCACCTTCTCGCAGGCGTCGAGGAACATCTCCACCGGCACCGGCGCCATGCACGTGCGCTCCGCCGTGCGGTACATGCGCTTGGCGTTCTCCTCCGGACGGAAGATCGCGACCGAGCCATCCTTCCGGCGGAAGCACTTGATGCCCTCGAAGCACTCCTGCCCGTAGTGCAGGCAGCTCGCGCCGATGTGCATCGTGATGTGCGGATCCGTGACGAAGCTGGGCTTCGACCACTTTCCGTTCTTCCACGTGTAGCGGATGTGGCAGTTCACGTCGGAGAACCCGAATCCGAGTTTGCTCCATTCAATGTTCGTTGCCGGTTTCTTGAGCATGGCAAAAGTCTCCTTGTTGAAAAACGGACGAATAGTTTAGCCCTTTTGAGACGCGGAATCAAACCTATTTTCGCAGAACGCGCGCGACGTAGCCGTCGTAGATGCGGCGGGCGTCGAATTCCTGCGCGCAGAGACGGAACGAGTTGGCGCGCGGCAGCGTCGCCGCTCGGGCCACGGCGGCGGCGAGCGAGGCGGCGTCGCCCACGCGGTACGTCGCGCCGCACCGGTACGTCTCGAGCAGCGCGGCAGATTCACCGCCCAGTGACGAGACGATGCGCAGCCCCGCGCGGGAATAGTCGGCGAACTTGTTGGGAACGCCCACCCAGCTCTCCGCGGGCATGGGCACAAGGCCGATGTCGCACGCGGCGAGCAGCCGCCGCAGCTCGGCCTCGCCCAAAAGCCCGTGAAAGCGGATGCGCGGGCACGTCGACGAGAACGCGCCAAAGCCGGCCACGTCGAGCGTCATGTCCTCATGCGCCTCGACCACCTCCACGATCGTCGCGAGATCGTAGGTGCGCCCCAGATTGCCAACATAGACAAGGCGCAGGGGAGAGTTGGCAGGTGGAGGCTGGATGTTGGAAGCGGTCTCCCCTTCCCGCTCGATGCCGAGGTAGGCAAGGAAAAAGTCGTCGCGGCCGCAAATCTCGCGGTAGCACGCGCTCACGCCCGTGACGACGTCGGCCGCGCGATAGAGACGCCGCGCCGCGCGGCGCAGCGGCGTGAGCGCAAGATGCGCCGCCCACCGCAGCCCCTTCGGCACCAGGCGCTCGAACGTCTCCGGCCAGGCATCCTGAATGTCGAGGACGACCTTCGCGCCCAGACGCCGCCCGATCTCCAGCGCCGCCGCCGCGCCGGAAATCGTCGGCAGCGACGATACGATCACGTCGGGCCGCGGCAGCGCGGGGTCTTCCGCAAGACGCCGCCAGTCCCGCGCGTAGGCGCGGTGGCTCGCCACGCGCGCCCAGCTCACGTTGCGCGCGTAGGGTTGCGTGGGAACGAGGCGCACCTGGATGTGCGGCACGGAAGAGGCCGCGAGCGCACGCGGCTTCTTCGTCACATGGCTGAAAGAGCTCGTCCAGAGCACGACCTCCCACCCCGCGCGCGCAAACGCCTCGGCCATGAGCCAGTAGCGCATCTTCCGCGAGCCTTCGAGCGGAAGACTGTCGAACGGGTTCTGAATCCAGACGACCATCGCGCGCCCTTCTCCACTCAGGCGCGCGCAACGCGGCGGAAGATCAGCGACGTGTTCACGCCGCCGAAGGCGAAGTTGTTCGTCATCGCGTATTCGCCGTCAAGGCAGCGGCCTTCGCCCCTGATGTAGTCGAGCTCGGCGCACGCGGGGTCGGGATGGCGCAGGTTGAGCGTGGGCGGGAACCAGCCCGCCGCCAGCGCCTTCACGGTGAGCGCCGCCTCCAGCGCGCCACACGCGCCGAGCGTGTGGCCCGTGTAGCTCTTGATGGACGAAATCGGCACGGCGCGGCCGAACGCGGCGCGCGTGGCGGCCGTCTCGGCGACGTCGCCCGCCTTCGTCGCGGTGCCGTGGCCGTTCACATAGGCGATCGCGGCGCCGTCGAGGTGCGCGTCCGCGAGCGCGCCGCGCAGGGCGAGGGCCATCGTCTCGGCATTGGGGTTCGTGACGTGCGTGCCATCCGTCGTCTCGGCGAAGCCCACGAGTTCGGCGAGGATCGTCGCGCCGCGCGCAAGGGCGTGGTCGCGCGCCTCGAGCACGAACGTGGCCGCGCCGTCGCCGATCACGAGGCCGTCGCGCTCCGCGTCGTAGGGCGCAGGCGTGGTGCGCGGCGCGTCGTTGCGCAACGACGTGGCGTAGAGCGTGTCGAAGATCGCCACCTGCGTGGGCGAAAACTCCTCCGCGCCGCCGGCGAGCATCACGTCCTGCAGCCCCCAGCGGATGAGCTCGGCGGCGCTGCCGAGCGCGAGCGAGCCGCTCGTGCACGCCGTGCCCGTGGGCACGAGGCGACCATGCGTGCGGAAATGGACGGAAAGATTGCACGCCGTCGTCTGCGGCATGAGCTTGATGTAGGTGCCACTCGTGATGCCCGTCACCTCCTTCGTGGTGAGCATCGAGTAGAAGTCGAGCAGCGCGGGAATCGAGCCGGAGCACGAACCGTAGGCCACGCCCGTGCGGCCGTTCTGCAGCAGGGCGTCGTCGAGCCCGGCCTGCGCCACGGCCTGTTCCGTCGCGGCGAGGGCGAGCATGGAGACGTCGCCCATCGTGCGCGTGGTCTTGCGCGTCCAGTGCGCCGGGCGCGTGAACGCGGTGCGGCAGCCGAGGCGCGTGTTGAGCCCGCGGTAGTCGGCGAGTTCCGGCAGCGTCTGCACGCAGTTCTCGTAGGTGTGCAGACGCGCAAAGGCCGCGTCCACCGAAGGCCCGAGCGGACTCACCGCGCCCATGCCCGTGACGACCACGCGCCGCATCAGAACAGCCCTCCGTTCACGGAAATCACCTGCCGCGTCACGTAGGCGGCCTCGTCGCGGAAGAGGAACGCCACCACGCCCGCGACCTCCTCGGGCGTGCCGAAGCGGCGCATGGGGATCGCCCGCTTCACGAGCTCGGGTTCCTCGATCGTCGCGGCCATGTCCGTGGCGATCACGCCCGGCGCCACCGCGTTCACCGTGATGCCGCGCTTGGCAAGCTCCACGGCGAGCGCCTTCGTGGCGCCGATCACGCCGGCTTTCGCGGCGGAGTAGTTGACCTGGCCGCGGTTGCCCACGAGCCCGCTCACGCTCGAGAGCGTGACGATGCGGCCGCGAATGCGGTTCGAGATCATCGGCATCACAATTGGCTTCAGCACGTTGTAGAGGCCCGTGAGGTCGGTGTCGATCACGCGGTCCCACGCCTCGCCCTCGAGCACGGGGAACGGCGCGTCGGCCGCCACGCCCGCGTTCGCCACCACGCCGAAAAAGGGGCCGTGTGCGGCGATGTCCGCCTCGAGCGCCGCCGCCGTCGCCGCGCGGTCCGCCACGTCGAAGACAAGCGGCGCCTGTTCGGGCGCGCCCGAGAGACGCGCGCAATCCGCCGCCGTCGCGCGCGCCGCCTCCACGTTGCGCACCGCGTGCGCGACCACCGCAAAGCCGTCCTGCGCGAGCCGCCGCGCCACCGCCTGTCCAATGCCACGGGAGGACCCCGTCACCAAGACCCGTTTCATGTCTTCGCCTGCTCCTTCAGAAATCCTTCGAAATCCGGCGGCCGGTACGCATTGAGCGTCGCCTCCGCCACCACCGCGCCCGCGTCGTCGCGGATCGCGCACGTGAACGCCGCCGCGTCGTTGTCCCAAAATGCATTCGCCGCCGAAACCCAATACGTGCGCCCCGCCTCGAAATGCGTCAGACGCAGATCGAGCCGCCGCGACCCGAGCAGCAGCCCCGGCCGCGCGGGCCGGTCAGGCGCGGTTACGCGGTCGTAGCAGCCCGCGAGCGCCGCGCTCGCCTGCGCCATGTACTCGATCGCCACCCAGTTCGGCACGCCGCCCTCCGCCGCCGAGTAGAACAGCTGCCCTTCCGTGATCGTCACGCACGCCACGAGCGTCTTCGCCTCTACGTCGAACGACTCGATCGCGTCGAGCAGCGCCATCGGCGCGCGATGCGGAATGAGATCCGCCAAAGCCCAGTCGCCCGTCATCACGTCTCCTCCCGTGCGAAAATCACGCTCGCGTTCGCGCCGCCGAACGCAAAGGAATTGCTCATCGCCGCGCCCGCGATGTCGCCCGCCGCAAGCCTCAGCCAGCACAGCGCCGCCTCGATCGCCCCCGCCGCGCCAAGACAGTGCCCCGTCAGCGCCTTGGTGGATTCGACGAGGGTAGGGTCGGCGCTCCGCGCCGACCACCGAGAGGGCGGCTGTCCCCAGCCGCCGCGGACGACGGTGAACGCGGGAAAGATGCGCTGAACGGCGGCAAGCTCCATCGCGTCGTTGGCGACCGTGCCCGTGCCGTGGAGGTTCACGTAGCCGATGTCGCCCGGCGTCAGCCCCGCATCCGCCAGCGCCGCGCGCATCGCCGCCTCCGCGCCGCGCCCCTCCGGATCCGGCGCCGTCGCGTGATGCGCGTCGCTGGACGAACCGTAGCCCTTGAGGAGGATAAGTGCTTGGTGCTGAGTGCTTGGTGCTTGGTGCTTGGTGCTTGGTGCGAAAACATCCTCCACCTTTTCGAGCGTGAAGAGGGCGACGGCTTCGCCGAGGTTGATGCCGTCACGGTCGGGGGCGAGCGGACGGCACAGGCCTGCAGAGAGCGCGCCCAGCGCATGGAAGCCGTTGAGCGCAAACCGGCAGCGGCCGTCCACGCCGCCCACCAGCGCCGCATCGACCACGCCCGTCTCAATGAGCCGTCGCGCGGACGCAAACGCCTTCGTGCTCGAGCTGCACGCGGTCGAGACCGTGTAGCACGGTCCCTTCACGCCGAGCAGATGGCGCAGATAATCGCTTGGCGTGCCAAGCTCGATCTGCGAGAAGTCGAGCGTCGCCGGCTTCACGCCCGTGTCGAGCCAGGCGTCCACGCCGCGCTGCGCCTCGTCGATGCCCGTGTTGGAGGCGCCCAGCACAATCGCTACGCGCTCGGCGGCGTGGCGCGCGAAGAACGCCTCCAGCGTCGCGCGGAAGTTGTTGACCGTGTGCAGCAGCAGCTGGTTCGTCCGCATCGCGTACTCCGGCTCGGCGATGCGCGGCAGTTTGCCGGGCACGCGACCGAACAAGACGGAACGGCCGGGGATGTCGCCGTCAAGGGCGACCATCCCCGCCGAGGAACCTGCGCGGGCGTGGGCGAGAACGTCGTCGTTCGTGCGCCCCAGCGCACACGCGCAGGAGAGACTCGTGAGGGCGAGCCGTGGATGCATCGCGAGTGTTGAGTGCTCAGTGCTGAGTGCTCAGTGCTGAGTGCTTGGTGCTGAGTGCTTGGTGCTGAGTGCTTGGTGCTTAGTGCCGCGGACCGCCCTTGCCACCGCGATCGCCGCCCTGAGGGTCGCGATTGTCGCCGCCGCGATCGGGGCCGCCCTTGCCGCCGCCCTGGGGTCCGCGATTGTCGCCACCCTTCATGCCGCGGTCGCCACCGCCCTGAGGACCGCGATTGTCGCCACCCTTCATGCCGCGGTCGCCGCCGCCCTGGGGTCCGCGATCATGTCCCTTGGCGGCGGGACCGCGGTCTCCGCCCTTCGGCGCGGGCGCGGCGTTGTGCTTCGGTTCAGGGGCGCGGCCCCACTTGGACATCATCTGGCCAGAGCCCTTGCACTCGGGGCAGCGCTTGTCGTTCCAGCCGAGGAAGCCGCTCGGCACGCGGCCGCAGCCTCCGCAGCGCGGACACCACGCCATACCCGGCCCCAGCTGTGCGCCCGGAGGCGGCGGCGGCGCGGCGGAAAACGCAACGGCGGCCGGCGCCCCGCACAGCGCGGCGCCCAGCATCAAACTCATCAGACAGGTTTTATCGAGATTCATCTCTTTGTCTCCTTTCGGTGTTGACGGACAGTTTACCATAATCTGCCGCGTCTGTGTGGAAAACATGGGGGAAAGAACGCCGCATCAGCGACCGCAGCACTTCTTGTACTTGAGTCCGCTCCCGCACGGGCAGGGGGCGTTGCGGGGAATCTTCTGGGCGGCCCGGAGATTGGACTCCGCAAGGGACGTCAGCAGTTCGGTCGGCGGAGTGGCCATGTCGGAAGGCGCCATGTTGTTCAGCAGCGTGGCCGGAGTCCAGCCATTGTTGCTGCGCAGATGGATGCCGTTGAGGAAGTTCATGAGGCAGCCGGCCATCTCGGCCAAGTCGCTCTGGCCCGCCAGTCGGCACTTGCTCTCGACGTAGCGGACGATGGATGACACGCGCTCGCTGAACTGATGCATGCTGACGACTTCGAGAAGGATGTCCCGGCAGTCCTTCTGTTTCTCGACGCCATGGGTCTTGAGGAAACTCTCGAAGACACGCGCGTTGTCGTTCTCAAGGCTTGCCGCATCGTTGTAGAATTCAAGAAACTGATCTTCGCTGTCCGGATACCATCTGGGCTTGTCCGCGACCTCCTTGAGGAAGTCCGAGATGAGGTCATCCGTCTCATCCGAAGTCTCTGCGTCGAACTCGCGATGGCACACGTAGTCATCATGCAGAAAGTATTCCACCTCCGTCGCGAATTGCTCAGCAACGAGAATCGTCTCCGCCAGTTCGACGGTGAGACGCGTCTCCGGATGCCAGCGTTTGTAGATCTCCACGAAGTCGGCAAGCGTGACCACGCCATAGAGCACCGCCGCGCAGTCGGCATAGAAAGAAAGATCGGCATCGAGCGCACGCAGGTCGTCATAGCGGGCAAGATCGGCGTTGATGGTCTCGCGGATTTCCTCCGGCAAGGTCGCGGTCCATCTCATGCCGCGTCCGTATTTTTCCTTCTTGACGTTGAAGAACACGACACGGTCGAAGAACTCCCGAGCGTAGACAGCCTCGGAGGGAATCCGCACGGATTGGCCTTCCAGCATCTTACGAAAGAAGGTCTCGCAATCCTCGGGAATTCCAAGAAGATCGATCGTGATCTCCTTCCAGACGTCCGCGTGGATGCGCGAGACGACGAGCGGAACGAGCGTCTCCGGGTCGAGTTCCATCGCATTATGGATGTCGAGGATGCACGCGGCGTAGTCTTGCACACGCTCGAACGGCGTCGAGCGCACCGCGTCTTCAAGTGTAATCGCAACTTCAGAATCTGT
Source organism: Lachnospiraceae bacterium (assembly GCA_963629855.1). GTDB lineage: Bacteria > Verrucomicrobiota > Kiritimatiellia > RFP12 > UBA1067 > RUG572. The sequence continues at coordinate 243 of CAVGKN010000017.1, read as the reverse complement.
TTTCATGTCACGAAAAGTTTACCAAGTCTGATTCCGTCTGTAAAGTAATGGGTTACTCAAGTTCGCGCGCGAACTTGAGTAACCCATTACTCCCGAACCGACATTCAGTGAGGCCGAAGGGGCACTCAGTTTCGGAGTTATATAACTCCGAAACTACATGCAGCCAACAGCCAGTATCCAGTGGGGCAGAATGGCTCGTGTAACCGAAGCCGCATCACGAAGACTGCGGCGGAATTGCCGAAC
>CAVGKN010000016.1:0-10467 GCA_963629855.1 Lachnospiraceae bacterium | reverse complement strand
ACGCGCCGAACAGCTGGGGGCTCTACGACATGCACGGCAACGTGTGGGAATGGTGTCACGATTGGTATGCGACGGACATTACGGCTCTGGACGGTGCCGTGAACATGGTCAAGGGGACTGCTCGAGTGCTCCGGGGCGGTTGCTGGGCCAGTCCTGCCAAATACTGCCGCTCTGCCAGTCGCGGCATCAGCGCGTCCATCGACCGCAACTACTACTACGGCTTCCGACTCGTCCTGCCGGCCTCGCCCGCGCTCACGGCCGAGTAGGCTCTGACGCGAGTCCCCTGAAAACACGAATCCCGCGCCTTTGGCGCGGGTTCGCTTGTATTGGAGGTGGGAAGCGGAGTTGAACCGCTGTACGTGGATTTGCAGTCCACTACCTAACCGCTCGGCCATCCCACCAGATGGGAAGATCCGTTACTTGGTCTTCTTCGCCGCAAGAAGCCGGGCGTTGACCCGCTTGGCGTAGGCTTTCCGCCGGATTCTCTTGGCACGTTGTCTAAGCTGTTGTCCCATGGCGGAATAGTGTACCAAACTTTCGGACGCGGCGCAAGGGGGAAGCGCGAAAATTTCTGAAAAAGTTTTCCGTCAGGCCGAAAACGGCTCCACGCGCGAGCGAAGAAGCGCGATCTCGGCGCGGTAGCCGTCGAGGTCGCAGGGCGTTTCGAGGTAGAACGGCAGGTCGCGCAGACGCGGATGGTTGATCACGCGCACAAGGGCGTCGAGGCCGATCTTGCCCTTGCCGATGCCGGCGTGGCGATCCTTGTGCGAGCCGAGACCGTTGAGCGAGTCGTTGAGGTGAATGGCCTTGAGCCGCTCGAGCCCCAGCACGCGGTCGAAGGTGGCGAGCACGCCGTCGAGGTCGTTCGCGATGTCGTAGCCGCCGTCCCACACGTGGCATGTGTCGAGGCAAACGCCCAGGGAGAGTGCTTGGTGCTTGGTGCTTGGTGCGCGGTGCGCGGGAGAAGAGGCTTGCTGTGATTCGAACTGGTCGATGATGGCGCGGAGTTCCTCGAAGGAGCGGCCGATCTCGGAGCCCTTGCCGGCCATCGTTTCGAGGAGGATCGTGGTGTGCGGCGTTTCGGCGCGTTCGCGCACGGCCGCGACGACGCGCCCGAGCAGGGAGGCGATGAGGGCGATGCCCGCCTCCGCGCCCTGGCCCACGTGGCTGCCGGGGTGGAAGTTGTAGAGCGCGCCCGGCGTCGCCTCCAGGCGCAGCAGGTCGTCGATCATCACCGACTCGGCGAAGGCGCGCACGCGCGCGTCCGCGCCGGCGGCGTTGAGCGTGTAGGGCGCGTGCGCGAGGAGGGGGCCGATCGCGTGCGCGGCGGCGAAGTCGCGGAACGCGCGCACGTCGTTCGGGTCGAGCGGACGCGCCGCGCCGCCGCGCGGGTTGCGCGTGAAGAACTGGAACACGTTGGCGCCGATCGACTGCGCCGTCTGGCCCATCGCGAGATACCCTCCCGCGCTCGAAAGATGACAACCAAGTTTGAGCATATCAGCCCACCACCAATTCCTCTTTGGGGAAGCGGATGCGGCTCGGCGCCGCGTCCCGGCCTCCAATCAGAAAGACAACCGCCAGCGCCCCGAGGCGCCCGCAGAACATGCACGCCATGATCACGACGCGACCGAGGGGCGAGAGCGACGTCGTGGTCGTGCCGATGCTCAGCCCCGTTGTGGAGACGGCCGAGACCGTCTCGAAGAGCAGATACTCGAACGGCGTCGCGCCGTCGCCGCGGTTCTCGGTGACGAGCAGCGTGGTCATGCCAAGCACCACGAGGAGCGCCATCACCGTGACGATTACCATCGCCTCGCGCACGACCGCCTCGGGCACGGTGCGGTGGAAGAGCGTGACGGCGTCCTGCCCGCGGCAGATCGCGAGGATCGCGAGCACGAACACGGCGCACGTGGTCACCTTCACGCCGCCGCCCGCGCCGCCCGGCGCCGCGCCGATGAACATCAGCACGCACGAGACGAAACGCGTGACGGGACTGAGTTCCTGCACGGGCGTGACGGTGAAGCCGCACGTGCGCGGCGTCACGGCCTGGAAGAAGCCCACGCCGAGTTTTTCCGCGAACGAGTAGGGTTCCAGCGCGTTGTTCCACTCCGCGCCGAACACGCACGCGAGCGCCACGACCGTGAGCACGAGCGAGGCGAGCAGCACCACGCGCGTGTGGAACGAGAGCCGACCGCGCGCCACGAGATTGCGCCGCCAGAACTGGATCGTGCAGAGATTGTAGAGCACGAGGAAGCCGAGGCCGCCCAGCGTGACGAGCGCGCCCATCGTCAACAGCGCGAGCGGATACGCCTGGAAGCCTTCGAGCGAGCTCGCCGGCCCGAGCGAGAAGCCCGCGTTGCAGAAGGCCATCACCGCGTAGAAGTAACTGCGGAACCAGCCGAGATCCGGCACCGCGGCATGCAGCGCGTACATGCCCGCGAGTTCGATCGCGCACATCGAGCACACCACCCACAGCACGAGCCCGCGCCAGCCGCGCACGCCCTTCACGCCGTAGGCGTTGGTGATCGAAAACTCGCCCGCGAGCGACAGCCGCCGCCCGATCACCACGAGGAAGAATGTGCCCACCGTCATCGTGCCCATGCACCCCAGCTGCACAAGCACGAGCAGCACGCCCTGGCCGAACCGCGACAGCTCCGCGCCCACGTCGATCACGGAAAGCCCCGTGATGCACACGGCGGAGCATGCCGTGAAAAGCGCATCCGCCGCGGGCATCCACGCGCGCGCGGCGGACGATGCGGGCAGCATGAGCAGAAGCGCTCCCGCCGCGATCGCGCCGAGATAGCCCAGCACGATCAGCAGGCGCGTCCTCACTTCTCCTCCTTGCCGCTCCTCCAGCGTTCGAGCAGGCACGCTTCCTTGACCCACACCGCCCAGATGCTGACCTCGTAGAGCAGGCACAGCGGCAGGGCCATCACGAGCTGGCTCATCGGATCCGGCGGCGTGAGCACCATGCCCAGGAAGAACGCCGCCACGATCGCGAACTTGCGCCAGCGGCGCAGCGTGTCGGACGAGATCACGCCCAGCCAGCCCAGCACGAACAGAATGAGCGGGATCTGGAACACGAGACCAAAGGCGAGCACGAGCTTCAGGATGAGCGGCACGTAGTCCTCGATCCGCACCTGCGTGACGGAGAGGCCCACCCACTTGTTCACCATGTCGAAGAACTCCACCACGTTCGGCGCCAGCTGCCCGAACGCGAATCCCACGCCGATGCAGAAGAACACCGTGCCGGCGAGGAGGAAGAAGAGGATCGCCACCTTCTCGCGCTTCGTGAGCGCGGGGAAGATGAAGCGCAGCGCGAAGTACATCACGAACGGGAAGCCAATGACCGTGCCGCCCCAGAGCGCGATGTCCATGATCTGGCTGAAGCCGCCCGTGATGTTGAGCGACACGATCGTGATGCGCCCGGCCTTGACGAGCGCATCCGCCGGCGCCTGCAGCCAGTGGAGGATGCGCGGCGAGAACACGCCCGCCAGAATGCAGCACACCACCCACGCCGCGCCGGCCTGCATGATGCAGTTGCGCAGCGCCACGATGTGCTCGAAGAACGGCCGCGGCGGATCGTTGTATTCGTCGGGGTTCTTCAACAGCGGACGCACCTTCATGCCGTCTCTTCCTTCTTCAGCTGGGTCTTCACCGTCGACGAGCCGCCCGCGCGCGACGACACCGTGATCGTCGCCGCATAGTGGTCGGGCTTTGGCTTCTCCGGCGCGGCGGGCGTCTCCGCCGTCTGCGTTTCCTGTGTCTCGTGCGGCTCGTCAGTCTCTTCCGAGTCTTCCGCGTCCGTCATGTCTTCGTAGCGCGTCTCGTCGTAGAAGGGCTGGCCGGGATAGGGATTGTTCGGATCGTAGACGTCGGGGTTGTCATCCGGCGCGTCGTCGTCGTCCTCCGCGTCGTCGCCCGGCGCGTCGTCGGACTGCGCCGTTTCCGGCTTTTTCTCCGGCTCGTCCTCCATCTTCATGGCGTCGTTGACGGTGGAGCGGATTTCCTCGTCCATCGAGAGCAGCTGGCGCTTGAACTCATCGGCCGCGCGGCGCAGCTGCGCCGTGATCTGGCCGAACTTCCTTACGGCGGAGGGCAGGTTCTTCGGCCCGACGACAATAAGAATGACACCGAGCAGAACGAGCCACTCGGAGCCACTCACCGAATCGAAAATGAACGCGAAGGTCATCTTCCGCGTCGCGTCTCAATCGACTCTTACTTGTGCTGGAAGATCGCGAACTCGCCGCGGCGGTTCTTCGCCCACGCGCTTTCGTCGTGACCCAGCACGGCCGGCTTCTCCTCGCCGTAGCTCTTCACCTGGATGCGGTTCGGCGCGATGCCGAGCGATTCGAGGTACGTGCGGATCGAGGTCGCGCGGAGGTCGCCGAGCGAGAGGTTGTACTCGTTGGAGCCGCGCTCGTCGCAGTTGCCCTCGATGATGACCACGCGGTCGGCCTTGGCCTGCAGGTGCTCGGCCACGGTTTCGATCTTGGGCATTTCGCCCGCCGGCAGCGCGGAGACGTCGAAGCCGAAGTAGACCGGCGCGAAATTGACGTCCGTGCAGCGCGCGAAGTTGGGATCCTGGTCGAACGGCGTGCTGCCGAGCGCGGCGTTGAGCGTGCTCGAATCCGATTCCGTGTCGACCGCCGAGGTTTTCGCGCCGTCGCCTTCGGTCGCGATGTCGGAGCCTGCGCCCGCGCCATCACCCACCGTCGCCACGTCGCCGGCCAGCGCCGCGTCGTTCGCGTCCGCCGCCTCGTCATCGTACTTGCAGCCCGCAACCGCGACCGCAAGAGCGCTGCACACTACGACGGCCTTCATCATCGAGAACTTCATCTTGATTGACTCCTTGTGTTGAAACACTGTTTGAAAATTTGTCGTTTGTCTTGTGCCTACTCGTGGTAAGCCGCATAATGATACCGAAAATACGGCGAAAAGGCAAGCCGAAACGCACACCCCCGCGAAAATTCCCGGTCTAGGCCCCGACACTGCGCCGCACGGAGGCCCCGAGCGCGGTCAGTTCCTTCTCTACGGCCTCATAGCCGCGATCGACGGATTCCGCGTTGAGAATCGTGGTCGTCCCCTTCGCGCACAGCGCGGCGAGGATGAGCGCGATGCCCGCGCGGATGTCGGGCGAGGTCACGGTGGAGCCCACCAGCTGCGTGGGGCCCGTGACGACGACGCGGTGCGGATCGCACTGCACGATCTTCGCGCCCATGCCGATCAGGTGATCCACGAAGTAGAGACGGCTCTCGAACATCTTCTCGAAGAAGAGGCACGTGCCGCGCGTCTGCGTGGCGAGCACGATGAGGATCGACACGAGGTCGGAGGGAAACATTGGCCAGGGACCGTCCGCCACGGACGGAATCGCGTCGCCGAGATCGTACTGCATGCGGCGGCGGCGGCGCGCGGGCATGCGCAGCGTGCGCGCGGCGGCGTCCACCTGCCACTTCACGCCGAAGCGCGCAAAGGGCTTTTCGAGGATGGCGAACACGTCGGGGTCGATTTCCGTGAGCGTCATCTCGCCGCCCGTGATCGCGGCGGCGGTGAGGTAGCTCGCGCCCTCGATGTAGTCGCAGCCCACGCGCGCCTCGGTGCCGTGCAGCGCCTCCACGCCCTCGATCACGATGCGGTTCGTGCCCGCGCCCGCGATGCGCGCGCCCATGGCGTTGAGCATGGCGCATAGATCCTGCACGTGCGGCTCGCATGCGGCGTTGTAGAGTTCCGTCGTGCCCTTGGCGAGCACGGCCGCCATGAGGATGTTCTCCGTGGCCGTCACGCTCGCCTCGTCGAGCAGGATGCGCGCGCCCGTGAGGCCGCGCGCCCGCACCGAGAGGATGCGCCGCCCGGCCTTCACCTTTGCGCCGAGCGCGGCGAAGCCGGCGAAGTGCGTGTCGAGCCGGCGATGGCCGATGCCGTCCCCGCCCGGTGGCGGCAGGGAGACGCCGCCCGCGCGCGCGAGCAGCGGCCCCGCGAAGAGCACGCTCGTGCGGATCTGGCGGGCGAGCGCGGGATCGAGCCGCACCGTCTTCAGGCGCGCGGCCGTGATCGTCACCGTGCGCGCGGCCGCGTCGCGCGTCACCTTCGCGCCGAAGCGACGCGCGCAGTCGAGCATGCGCGCCACGTCCGAGATCTCCGGCACGTTCCGCAGCGTGACGGGCTCGGCCGTGAGCAGCGCCGCCGCGATCATCGGCAGCGCCGCGTTCTTGTTGCCGGGCACGCGGTGCGTGCCCGCCACGGTGCGGCGGCCCTCGATCTGGAAGCGGCTCATGCGGATTCCCCATCTGCGTGCAGCGCGAACTGCACGGCGTCGAGCAGCGACGGCGCCACGGTGCAGCCGGCGGTGGCGAGGCGCTCCGCCGTCTGATGGCCGCCATCGACGAGAATCGGCGTGGCGCCGAGCGCGCGGCCGACTTCGGCGTCGTGCAGGGTGTCGCCGATGAAGAAGAAGCGCGTGGCGGGCGTGAGGCCGAGCACGGCCAGTAGGTCGCGGCCGCGCGAGAGCTTCGTGGCGCCGTCGAGGTTGTCCACGCCGTAGATGTGCTCGAAGAACGGCTGCAGCCCGGCGGCGGCCGTGTCGCGCAGCAGCAGATCCTGGCGCAGCGCGCTGAGGATGGATTGCCGCGCGCCGTGGTCGCGGGCGTATTCGAGCGCGGCGCGCGTGTCGGCGCGCAGTCCCTGCGGCTCACGGTGGATGTTGTCGTGGAACTCCGTGCAGATCTGATCCCATTCCTCGTCGGGGTGCATGCCCACGAGCGCGTAGAAGGGGCGCACGGGGAAGCCGAAGTGCGCGCGGTAGAAGGCGCGCGTGACGGGCGCGAGACGGCGGGCGACGAGCATCGCGTTGAGCGCGCCCACGGCGGCGGCCACGTCGTCGAGCAGCGTGCCGTTCCAATCCCAGACAAGGAGTGTTTCAGGTGTTGTATTCATGGTGAGATCCGAATGGACGGGGGGCGGCGCCCGAATGGACGGGGGGCGGCGCCCCCCGAACCCCCTGCAGAAGCGAGATTAGGCCCTCCTTAACGCTCTTGCGAGCGTGAGCGCCCAAACCCGCGACGCGCCGGCGGCGAGGAGCACCTGTGAGCAGATGGAGAGCGTGCGGCCCGAGGTCATGACATCGTCGAGCAACAGCACGGTGCGGCCGCGAAGCCACGCGGGGCGCGTGACGGCGAAGTCTTCGGGCTTGAGATTCTTCTTACGCTCCTCCTCCGAGAGACGCGACTGCTTGGGCGTGTCGCGCACGCGCGCGAACGAGGCGCAGTCGGCCCGGCGGTCGAGGCGCGCGGCAAGGGCTTCCGCGAGCAGGGCGCACTGGTTGTAGCCGCGCTGCCGCTCGCGATTGGGGTGCAGCGGCACGGGCACGACCACGTCGATCTCGGCGGCGGCCAGCCGGGCGCGCGCAGTGCCTTCGAGCAGGTCGGCGAAGTCGTCGGTCAGCCATGTGCCGTGGCGGAACTTGAAGGTCTGCACGAGCTGTTCCACGGCGCCTTCGTAGACAAGCGCGCTGCGGGCGCGCTCGAAGGCGGGCCGCTTCGCGCGGCAGGCCTCGCAGACAAAGGCGTGCGTGGTCTCGGCGCTCACGAGCGCCCCGCAGATCTCGCACGCGCCGCCGGCCTCGTGGAACGGCAGCGCCGCGAAACAGCGCGAGCAGATGTGGCGATCCGCGCGGTCGGACAGGCGCGAACAGGTCGGCACCGCGCACGTGCGCGGCCAGATCCCGTCGGCCAGGATGTTCCAGAGGGCGCGGAACGGCTGCATGGCGGTCAGGCCCAGAGACGGGCCGGATAGACGCCCTCGTCCACGAGCTTCCGGATGGAGGCCGTGACGAAGGGACGATCCTCGCGGTAGGTCACGCCGAACCAGGAGGAATCCGTGGGCAGCACGCTCACGGTGGCGGCGCCCTCGTGGATCATCTCGTCGACGACGAAGGGAATGTACCACTCGGATTTCTCGCGTGTGGCGTTTGCGGCGAGCCAGGCGGGGAAGCGCGCCTCAAGGGCGTCGAAGAGATCGGGCGTGAAGCCCCAGAGGTTCATCGACACGCGCGCGTCGCCGGGGAAGTCGCGCAGGGTGGCGTTGGGGTCGTCGTCGTGCGCGCCGCCGTTCGCGGCCTTCACGAGCTTGAGGTGCTCGACGACCTTGGTGAGATGGCCGGCATCGTCGAGCGAGCAGATGCCGCGCGCCACGCTGCCGTGCTCGGAGAGCGTGCGGTCGAGGCGGTAGCCCACCATCGCGAAGTGCGCGGGCGCGGGATGCGCGAGAAAGTCCGCCAGGCGCGCGAAGGCGTCGCGGCCGTAGAAGTCGTCCGCATTGATCGCGGCGAAGGGCTCGTGCACGAGGTGGCGCGCGGCGCGGATGGCGTGCGCCGTGCCCCAGGGCTTCGCGCGGCCGGCGGGCACGGTGTAGGGCGCGGGCAGGTCGGCGATGTCCTGGAAGGCGTACTCTACGGGCAGCACGTCGGCGTACTTGGAGCCGACCTGGTCGCGGAAGACGGCCTCGATGTCGCGGCGGATGATGAAGACGACCTTGCCAAAGCCGGCGCGGTGGGCGTCGAAGACGGAGTAGTCGAGAATGACCTCGCCGGAGGGACCGACGGGATCGACCTGCTTGAGCCCGCCGTAGCGGGATCCCATGCCGGCGGCGAGAACGACGAGTGTAGGCTTTGTTTCCATGTGTGCGGCTCCTTGAAACACGAAAGACCACCGCGCACGGCGATGGCCTCCGAATGGTTGACCCGCAGGGACTCGAACCCCAACAGGCAGAATCAGAATCTGCAGTGCTACCATTACACCACGGGTCAATGTGGTGAAAACGCCAAGTAGTTTACCACATTCTTCCGCACCGCGCAAGGGGGGAATTTTGAACTTCAGCAGCCGAGGCGGTGGGCGAGGGCGTTGAGATAGTCGTCGGTCATGCCGGAGACGAAGTCGAGCACGGCGTGCGCCCACCAGGCGCGCGACCGCGCGCGGTGCGCCGTGTAGTAGTCGGCGTCCCACGCGAGCAGCACGAGCTGGCGGCAGAAGGTGGGCAGCGCCACGAACGCGGGGGCCTCGCCCTTGGACGGAATCTGCTCGAGAAAGCCCAGGTAGTGGTCGAGCACGCCGGAGAACTGCCCGTAGGAGCCGATCTCGGCGATGACCTTGCGATGGTGCGAGAAGAGCACGCCGTAGAGCGAGCGGATTTCCTCGAACGCCGCGCGCGGCCCGGCCTCGAGGCCGTCCTTGAGCTCGCCCTCGAACGCGCCCGACAGGATGTCCGCGTAATGCCGCTTGAACTGCTCGACGAACGCCTCCACGAGGTCGCGGATCGCCACGCCGCGCAGCCACTGCAGCGGCTGGCCGTCGCTCTCGCCCTGGTGGCGCGGCGTGAGCATTTCGTAGAAGAGCGCGCGCACCTGGGTCTCGGGCAGGATGCCCATCGCCACGGCGTCCTCGAAGTCGAGAATGCGGTAGCAGATGTCGTCCGCGGCCTCGGTGAGGTACGACAGCGGGTGGCGCATGAAGGAGCCGTCCGCGCGCACGAGCCCGAGCTGCGTCCACACGGCGCGGAAGATCTCCTCTTCCGTGGAGAACGCGGCGAGCTTGCGCGCGCCCGGCGTCGTGGCCGAGAAGGACGAGGCGAGGCGCCGATGCTTCACGAGCGCGCCGAGCGAGGCGAGCGTGAAGCGGTAGTAGATCGAGTGGCGCAGGTCGCCGCGCGCGAGAAGGCGAAACGCCTGCGCGTTGCCGTCGAACACGCGGAAGTCGTTCCACACGGGATCCGGCCCCAGGCGCGCGCCCGCCTTCTCGGCCCAGCTCTTGATGGCCTCTTCGCCCGAATGGCCGTAGGCGGGGTTGCCGATGTCGTGCGCGAGGCCGGCCGCCTGCATCGACCAGTCGATCGCGTCCGCGTCCGCTGCCGTCACGTCGCCGCGCGCCTGCAGAAACGCCGTGATCTCGCGCGCGAAGGTGTGGCAGAGCGACGCGACTTCGAGCGAGTGGGTGAGCCGGTTGTGGATGTGATCCACGTCCGCAAAGGGATGCACCTGCGTCTTGCGCGCAAGGCGGCGGAACGACGAGGAGAACACCACGCGCGAATAGTCCACCTCGAACGGCGAACGCGTGTCGTCCTTCCGCCGGTAATCCTCGAAGGAGACGCGCCCGTCGGCGTCGAGCTTGACCCGCTGCGGAGACAGCAATCTTGTCCAAATATCCATCATTTTCTCTTCGTTATGATTTCTGACCCGTCACGTCGATGCCCGACCGAATGGCCATCAACGTTGAACTCAAGACACGCAAGCGTCTTGAAGCCCGCTTTCTCGACGCCCAAGGCAAGACCGCCCGCGCCTGCAAACAACTCTATTGTCGAAAGTTTCATCGGCGGTAAATTATACCATATTTCACGTCATCGATGGTGCGAACTGTAATGGGCTGCTCAAGTTCGCGCGCGAACTTGAGCAGCCCGCGTGAGGGGTACGCTTCGCTGGGG
>CAVGKN010000015.1:0-10484 GCA_963629855.1 Lachnospiraceae bacterium | reverse complement strand
CATGCACGGCAACGTGTGGGAGTGGTGTCTCGACTGGTATGCGGCGGACATCACGACCCTGGGCGGCGCGGTGAATACGACCGAGAGTTCGTCTCGTTTGCTTCGGGGCGGCGCCTGGAATGCCACCGCCGGCGACTGCCGCTCTGCTCGACGCTTCGACCTCGTTCCCACCTCTGCCAACAGCTACACGGTCGGCCTCCGGCTTGCGCTGCCGGTCAACCCCGCAATTGAGACCGAGTAGGTTTGGGAGGGCAGGGCGCGTGTCCTCACCCAAAGTGTGGTAAACTATCCGCATGGCAAACGAGAGAATTGCAGTTGTTGAAGACGATGAGGCCATTCGGCGCGTGCTGGCGCTCGCGCTCAAATCGGCCGGCTACCGCGTGGAAACGGCCGAGGACGGCGATGCGGGCCTGGATCTGATCCGGCGCACGCATCCCGACCTCGTGCTGCTCGACATCATGCTGCCCGGGCTGGACGGCCTCACGGTCTGCCGGCGGCTGCGGCAGGAGAGCGCGACGGCAACGATTCCCGTGATCATGCTCACCGCCAAGGGCGAGGAGCGCGACGTGGTGGCCGGGCTCGACGCCGGCGCAAACGACTACGTGACGAAGCCGTTTTCGAAGGCGATTCTGCTGGCGCGCATTCGCGCCTTCCTGCGCACGACCGAGCCCGCCGGGCCGCTCGCGCTCGACGGGCTTGTGTTCGACGACAACGCGCACGCGGTCTCGCTGAACGGCGCGCCGCTCACCCTCACCCTCAGCGAATACCGCATTCTGGAGTTGCTCGTGCGCAACGTCAACCGCGTGTTCACGCGCGCGCACATCATCGACCGCATTTCCGACGAGCAGAAGTGCGTGACGGATCGCACGGTGGACGTGCTGCTCGTGGGACTGCGCCGCAAGCTGGGCGGCTGGGCCACGCATCTCAAGACGATTCGCGGAGTGGGCTACCGTGCGGAATAACCTCTCCATCTACGCCCTCCTGCTGCTCGCGGCGCTCGCGTTCGTGCTGCTTGTGGTCATCCCGCCCGCAGCGCGCATCACGGTGATCGACCTCAAGGGCGCCGTGCTCTACGACAGCGACGGCGCGACGGACAACCACGCGAATCGCGTGGAGTTCCAGCAGGCGCTGCAGGGGCGACCGGGCGTGGTCGTGCGGCAGTCCGAGACCACGCATACGGAGCTGCTCTACAGCGCGACGCGCCTGGGCGGATACGTGCTGCGCGTGGCGGTGCCGTGTGAAGGTCTGCTCGCGCCGCTGCTGCTCGCGCGCTTCGGCTTTCTCGTGGCGGGCGTGCTGGGCGCGCTCACTGCGGGGATGCTCGTGCGCTTCCGCCACAAGCTCGACACGGCGCAGGCGAATGAAGCCTTCCGGCGCGAGTTCACCGCGAACGTCACGCACGAGTTGCGCACGCCGCTCACGGCGATTCTCGGCGCGGTGGAGACGCTCGGCGACGGCTCGGTGCTCACGGAGGAGGAGCGCAAGGAACTCTTCGACATCATCCGCGAGCAGACGGGCCGCCTGAATGCACTTTCGGGCGACGTGCTCGCGCTGGCGCAGCTGGAGCGCGAACAGCCGCGCGAGGCGCGCGCTTTCGAGCCCGTGGATCTCGTGGCGCTCGTGCGGCACGTGGCGGAGCTCGAAACGCCCAAGGCCAAGGCCGGCGGAGTGGAACTCGTGGTGGCCGCGGCCGATCCCGCCGTCGTTTCTGGCGATGCGCGGCTGCTGGAGCAGGCGCTCGTGAACCTCGTGGAAAATGCGCTGCGCTATTCGGGGTCCGACCGCGTGGAACTCGTCTGCCGCACGCAGGGGCGGGCCGTGGAACTTTCCGTAGTCGACTTCGGCGTGGGCATCGCGGCGCAGCATCTGCCGCGGCTCTTCGAGCGCTTCTACCGCGTGGACAAGACGCGCAGCCGCGCGCTGGGTGGCACGGGGCTGGGCCTCGCGATCGTCAAGCACATCGCCCAGGTGCACGGCGGCGACGTCTCCGTCACCTCCGAGCCTGGCGTGCGCACGGCGTTCACGCTGGTCATCGGTCAGCGGTAATGGGTTACTCAAATTCGCACGCGAATTTGAGTAACCCATTACGTCAGCGGTCGGGGGAGCGCTGATTGATTACAGAATTTGTGGTATACTTTTCCTTTCTCACGGAAGAAAGGACGAGGCGCATGGGCGCACAGATCATCGACGGAAAGAAACTCGCGGCGGAGACGCGCGCGGAGATTGCGGCGGGCGTCGCCGCGCTGAAGGACGAGACGGGCGTGACGCCCGGGCTCGCGGTCATTCTCGTGGGCGACAACCCGGCCTCCATCAGCTACGTGACGGCGAAGGAGAAGGCATGCCGTGAGGCGGGCATGTACTCGCGCGAGATCCGCCTGCCGGCCGACACGCCCGAGGCGACCGTGCTCGACGCCGTGCGCGCGCTCAACGCCGATCCCGCGATTCACGGCATCCTCGTGCAGCTGCCGCTGCCGAAGGGCATCGCCGAGAAGAAGGTCATCGACGCCATCGCGCCGGAGAAGGACGTGGACGGCTTCACGCCCGTGAACGTGGGGCGCATGCTCATTGGCGACGACTGCTTCCTGCCGTGTACGCCGCACGGCATCATCAAGCTCATCCAGACGGCGGGGCTCGACGTCTCGGGCAAGCACGCCGTGGTGATTGGCCGCTCGAACATCGTGGGCAAGCCCGTGGCGGCACTGCTCGCGCGCAAGGGCGCGGGCGCGAACGCCACCGTCACGCTCTGCCACACCGGCACGCCCGACATCTCCCTCTACACGAAGACGGCCGATGTGGTGGTGGTGGCCGCGGGCCGGCCGAACACGCTCACGGGCGACATGCTCAAGCCCGGCGCCGTGGTGATCGACGTGGGCGTGAACCGCGTGCCCGACGCGACGCGCCCGAAGGGCTACCGCCTGTGCGGCGACGCCGACTTCGACTCGTGCGCGGCCGTGGCCGGCGCGATCACGCCCGTGCCCGGCGGCGTGGGCCCCATGACGATCACGATGCTGCTCTGGAACACCCTTGAAAGTGCGCGGAAGTCCGCGCGGAACTGACACTGAAGACATGACGACAGACATGAAGATTCTTGGAGAACCCCTCTTCGCGAAGAACGCCGACGGCTCGCTCAAGTCGCGCATCGGCACGCTCTTCTTCCGCACCCCCGGCCTCGTGACGTGCCGCGGCGTGCACGCGATGCAGCGCATCGCCTGGACGAACGAACTCAACCGCCAGCGCGCCGAGGCCGGCCAGCCCGCGCTCACCGAGGCCGAGGCCATGGCCGAGTGGGCCGATTCCGCCGACCTCCTCTTCACAGACGACACGGTGCTTATTCGTCCCGACCCGAATCGCATGGATCTCGCGATCAAGGCGGACGAAGTGCTGCAGACGCTTGTCTCGAAGCGGCGCATCCGCTTCCTCAACACGAGCTCGGCGAAGGTGCGCGACGCCCTGCGCGCGCGCGGCGAGAACTGGCGCATGGCGCGGGCCTCGCAGAGCGCCGAGGACATCGTGAAGTCCATCGAGAGCGCGCACGTGGCGATCGCCCACGCGCGGGTGTTCTACTACAACGGCAGCACGGGCACGCGCTGGCTCACGGTGGGCGGCTACGAGACCATCGCCGCGCTCGACGCGACGGAGTTCCGCGCGCAGATCGCGGAGATCGCGCATGGGCTTTCCGCGCACAACCGCCTGGGCCAGCCCGAGATCGCGCTCTTCCCCGCGTCGCTCGACGAGAGCGTGACGGCGGCGTTCCGCGCGATCAAGACCGAGGCGCTCGACGACGCGGCGCTGCGCGCGGCCGTGGACGCGGCGATCACGCGCTGGCGCATGGCGCTGCCCGCGCCCCTGCGCGAGGAGACCACGGAAAACTTCGCCTGGCGCGCCGAGATGGACGCCACGCTCACGCGCGTGCCCAACGAGACGGGCGTGCGCGACCAGGATCTCATCCAGGGCATCTCGCCCGAGTTCTTCCGCCAGATCGAATGGCTGCCGGGCGGCCGCGTGGAGAACGGCGAGCTCATCTTCGACTCGCTCTACGACGAGGCCGCGCGCACGCGCGATCCCGAACTGCTCGCCCTGTGCGACACGCGCGCCCGCGCGCTGCTCTTCAACGCCATGCGCCTCTTCGGCACGATCGAGTACATCAACATCGGGCGCATCTCGCGCTCGCTCGCGCGTCACCCCGTGGCGGGCGCGCGCCGCGGCGGCGTCTACATCGTGCAGACGAAGATGTCCGACGCCGCCACGCCGCGCCTCGACATCGTGCGCTTCCAGAAGTGGGGCATCGCCGAGCACCTCGACGAAGGCCACGACCTGCTGCGCTCCATCCTCGAGGCGGACGAATACGCCGACTACATCCTCGACCGCCGCCTCGCCTGCCGTCAGCTCGGCATGGATCTGCCGCCGCAGATCAGCCTCGGCCACATCTCCGAGCGTTACGCCGGGTGCAGCCAGAACCAGTACCGCGGCACCACCGTGCGCGCCTCCTACTTCGCGCGCGCCTACGTGCCCGGCACGGCCTCCGACAAGATTCCGCCGGAACGCTTCCGCAATCCCGCGTTCGCCAAGGCGTTCGCGTTTCTGATGGGCCAGGCCGCCGCGCGCGACCTCGTGGTCGGCCGCGCCGCCACCGAGACGGGCGAAAGCGTGTTCGACTCCAACTTCGAGGTCGTGCAGTGCGGCCCGGACGGCCTGCCGCAGCGTCTTGTGGTCACCGACCACGCCGGTTCCTTTGTCAAGTACCAGGAGCCGTTCGACGCGCTCATCGCCCCCTACGCCCGCGTGGCGCTCAGCCGCGAAAAGCTCGTGGACGACTTCGCGGACTTCGCCAAGACGTACGTGCTCGGCTTCGAGCGCACGCTCGCCGCCACGCAGGAGGCCTACCGCGCGCATCGCCGCGCCTTCGACGAGCTCTTCCTGCACCGTCCCTACGACGAGGCCGGTTCCGGTGCCTATCGCTGGACGTGCATTCTGCGCCGCCTCGACTCTTGTGACCCGCGCGCCGTGGCGAACGCGCTCAAGACGGCGATTCAATCCCAGGCCTAGCCGATGCTGCGCTACGTCGTACGCCGTCTGCTCGAACTGCTGCCGACCACGTTCGGGATCCTCGTGCTCACCTTCGTGCTCTTCCACGTGGTGGGCGGGTCGCCCGCGCTCGCCGTGCTCGGCAAGAACGCGACGAAGGAATCCATCGCCGCCTTCAACGCGCGCTATGGCTACGACAAGCCGCTGCTCTGGAACACGACGCCGGGCACCACGTTCTTCGATTCGCAGTTCTGCCACTTCGTGGGGAATCTCGCCAAGGGCGACTTCGGCGTTTCCACGCAGTACGACGAGCCCGTGGCGGACATCCTCGCGCGCGGCGTGGGGCCCTCGCTCTCGCTCACCGTGCCGATCCTCGTGGGCGGCACGGGCGCGGCGCTCGCGCTCGCGCTGCTGTGCGCGGCGTGCCGCGGCGGGTGGCTCGACCGCGCCGTGCTCGTGGGCTCCACCGTGCTCATGAGCGTGAATTACGTGGTGTGGGTGCTCGCGGGGCAGTTCTTCCTCGCGTTCAAGGGCGGCTTCTTCCCGATCTGGGGCTATGAGAACTGGACGTACCTCGCTCTGCCCGTGCTCATCGGCGTTGTCTCGGGGCTGGGCGTGGACGTGCGCTTCTTCCGCACGGCGATCCTCGACGAGATCTACAAGCCCTACGTGCGCACGGCGCGCGCGAAGGGGCTCGGCGGCGCGGCGATTCTCGTGCGGCACGTGCTGCGCAATTCGCTCATTCCGATCGTCACCTACGTGGCGCTCGCGATTCCCTACCTCTTCACGGGCTCGCTGCTGCTCGAGAGTTTCTTCGGCATTCCCGGGCTCGGCAGCGTGTCGCTCAACGCGATCCATTCGGCCGACATGGCCGTGGTGCGCGCCGTGGTGGTGCTTGGCGCCCTGCTCTACCAGGGCGTGAACCTCGCCACGGATCTCTGCTATGCGGCGCTTGACCCGCGCGTTCGACTGGGGTGAGGAGAAGACGAACATGAAGGCGCTGTTTTCGAGATTGAGCTGGGGCGGGCGACTCTGCCTCGCGGTCATCGCGGCCTATTTCGCGGTCGCGGTGTACGGCGAGGTGCAGTATCGCGTGGCGAAGGCGCGCGACGTCACGCCCGCCTACAACGTGGTGCACGAGGAGTGCCGCTACCGGCCGCCGCTGAGCGAAGGCGGCGGGCTGCTCGGCACCGACAACCTCGGGCGCGACGTGGCGGCGCGGCTCGTGCAAGGCGCGCGCATCGCGTTCCACGTGGGCATCATGACGTCGCTCATCGCGATTCCGCTCGGCGTCGTGCTGGGGCTGCTCGGCGGCTACTTCGGCGGCAAGGTCGATTCGGTGGTCGTGTGGCTCTGCGCCACGGTGGCCTCCATGCCGGGGCTGCTCTTCATCCTCGCGATTTCGCTCGTGGTGGGGCAGGGGCTGCTCGGCATCTACCTCGGCATCGGCCTCACCACGTGGGTGGGCGTATGCCGCACGATCCGCGCGGAGGTGATGAAGCACCGCGACCGCGCCTACGTGCAGGCGGCGCGCGTGCTGGGCTATTCGCACGCGCGCATCATGTTCCGGCACATTCTGCCGAATGTCGCGCACATCATTCTCATCCAGTTCTCGATCCGCTTCCCGGGCGCGGTCGCCACGGAAGTGTTCATTTCGTTTCTGGGCATCGGCGTGCAGGGCGAACCGAGCTGGGGCATCATGATCAACAACGCGCGCCTGCGCCTCTGGCAGGGCGTGTGGTGGGAAATGACCTTCGTCACGCTCGCGATCTTCACGCTCGTGCTCGTGTTCAACCACCTTGCGGACGAACTGCGCGACCTGCTCGATCCCGCGCTGCGCAACGAACGAGGCTGAGACATGGTTTCACTGCATCTCGACATCGACGCGCGCGGCCGCGCCGCCTTTCGCGTTCTGGCGCCCCGCACGGCGGGGGCGAAGCCCACGCCCCTCGCGGGCGCGGCGCTGGTCGCGGCCGTGCGCGACGTGCTGTGGTTCAAGGACGACGTCGAACCCGACGGCGCGACGCGCCTCGTGCCCTCTCTGCCCAATCTGCTCATGTTCCTCTCCGACGTGCGCGGACGGCGCCTGAAGCCGGGTGTGTTCCTGGGCGCGGACGCGCTGCGCGCGGCGGCCGTGTTCCGCGCCGCCGCCGCCACCGTGGCCGCGGGGCTGTATCTGCCCACGCTCGAGGAGGAGGCCGCGAAGAAGGGCGCATCCGCCGTCTTCCACGCGCGCTGGCGGCCCACGCGCCTGCCGCCCGAGGCCACCGACGCCGCGGCGTTCTTCGCGCGCTGCGTGGACGGCCTCGCGCGTCGCGCCGGGCGTTCCGCGCTCGAGGACGGTTCCGGCCAGCCGACGACGCCGCACGACGCCTGGCTCGCCGCGCTGCGTCGCGACGACGACGCCGTGCGCTGGCCCGACGCGGAGGCGCTGCGCGCGCTTGTGCAGGCGCTGGCCGCCTGGCGCGCGCCGCTCGCCGTCTCGGCGGCCGACCGCGCCGCGCTGTGCTTCCGTCTGCACGCGCCCGCCACGGCCGACGGCGCGTGGCATCTCGAAATCGCCGCCATCCCCGCCACGCGCCTCGGGCTCGTCGCGCTTGGACAGGCGGCCGTGCTCTATCCGCCGCTGCGGGCGCTGCACGGCACTGTGGCCGACCTCTCGCGCGCCGACGCTGAGAGCTTCCTGCGCATCGGCGCGCAGGCGCTCACGGCGGCCGGGTTCGCCGTGGAAATGCCGCCGGGCGTGACGGGCGAGCATCTCGCCGCCGAGGCCGACCTCGCGCCCACGCCCGCCGCCGCGAAGAACCCGCAGGCCGTGCTGAAGCCCGTGGCCACGAAGCTCACGATCCGCGTGGACGGCGAGGCCGTGACGGAGCGCGAGCTCCAGTTCCTGCTCGACCAGGGCACATCGCTCGTCTTCTTCCGCGACCGCTGGATCGAGGTGGACCGCTACGTGCTGCGCGAGGCGCTGCGCGCGCTGCAGGCCGCGAAGGGCAAGAACCTCGGCCTCGCGCAGGCGGCCTCCTTCGCGTTTGGCTCCGGTCGCGTGGGGCGGCTGCGCATCGCGCGCGTGAAGGCGCATGGCTGGCTGCGCGGGCTGCTCGGCGAACTGCGCGGCGACCAGCAGTTCCGCGAGCTGCCGCCGCCCAAGGGACTCAAAGGCACGCTGCGCGACTATCAGGTGCGCGGCATGTCGTGGCTCGCCTTCCTCACGAAGTGGGGCTTCGGGCCGTGCCTCGCGGACGACATGGGCCTCGGCAAGACCATTCAGACGATCGCCTACATCCTGCACACGCGCGAACAGGCAAAGGCGACCGGCGCACAGCCGCCGCCCGCGCTCGTGGTCGCGCCCGTCTCCGTGACGACGAACTGGGTGCGCGAATTCCGGAAGTTCGCGCCCGGGCTCAAGGTGCTGCTGCACCAGGGCATCGCGCGCGCCGCGGGCAGTTCCTTCCTGATGGCGTGCCGCGAGGCGGACGTGGTCGTCACGGGCTACGCGCTGCTTGTGCGCGACTACCGCGACTTCGCGGCCGCGCGCTTCTCCACGCTCGTGCTCGACGAGGCGCAGAAGGTGAAGAACCCCGACACGCGCGCCGCCCGGGCCGTGCGTGGCCTCGAGATTCCCGCGAAGGTGGCGCTCACGGGCACGCCCTTCGAGAACAGCGCCGCCGACATCTGGTCGCTCGAGGAGATCCTCAACCCCGGCCTGCTCGGCGAGCGCAAGGACTTCGACGAGACCTTCACGCGCACGATTCGCGAGGACGCCCACAACGGCGCGGCCGCGCGGCTGCGCCACATCCTCGAGCCGTTCATGCTGCGGCGTCTCAAGACCGATCCCGCCGTGGCGGCCGAGCTCGGCGAGAAGCGCGAGGTGCGTGAATACTGCGCGCTCGCGCCCGAACAGCGCCGCGCCTACGAGGACGCCCTCGCGACGTTTCGCGAGGACGCCTCCGCCGGCGAGCCGTCGCACGGCCGCATTCTCGCGCTGCTCACGGAGCTCAAGCTCATCTGCGACGGCGCGGGCAAGTTCGCCCGCCTCGACGAACTCGTGGCGGAGATCTTCGCCGCGGGCGAGAGCTGCCTCATCTTCACGCAGTACGCGAAGGTGGGGCGCGAGATTCGCGCACATCTGCAGGAGACGTTCGGGCGGCTCTTCCCGTTCCTGCACGGCACGCTCGCGCCCGCGCGGCGCGACGCCGAGATCGCCGCGTTCAACGACGACCCCGAGCCGACCGCGTTCATCCTGTCGCTCAAGGCCGGCGGCTTCGGCCTCAACCTCACGCGCGCCACGCACGTGATCCACTTCGACCGCTGGTGGAATCCCGCCGTCGAGAACCAGGCCACCGACCGCGCACATCGCATCGGCCAGACGAAGACCGTGTTCGTGCACGTGTTCATCTGCGCGGGCACGCTCGAAGACCATATCGACACGCTGCTCGAATCGAAGCGCTATCTGGCGGACGAAGTCGTCACGGGCGGCGAGGCGTTTCTCTCGCGCATGGACGCGCGCGAGTTCGAACGCATCGTGGATCTCGAAGACGGCGCCGCCGCGCCGACCGAAGACGACGAGGAGGTGGACTTGTGAGCCACAAACGCTATCCCCTGCGCGTGGCGCGCGCGGCGCATGGCATCCGCATGCAGGATCTGCGCGCGCTCGTGCGCGGTTCCTGGTGGGCGCGTCGCTGGATTGCCGCGCTGGAGGCCATGCGCCTCGGGCCGCGCCTCGGCCGCGGCCGCCAGTACGCCATGGCCGGCCAGGTCACGGATCTCATGCTCGACGGGCCGCACGTGGAGGCCACCGTGCAGGGCTCGCGCACGGAGGCCTACCGCATCGGGCTCGACTTCACCGCCGCGCGCGACGACCGCGTGGCGCAGGCGCTCAAGGCCGAACCCATGCTGCTCGCGCGCCTGCTCACGGACGATCTGCCCACGGAGGTGGAAAGCCTCTTCCGCGAAATCGCCGATCTGCCGCTCTTCCCGCGGCCGGGTCCGCAGGGCAAGACGCCCGAGGGCAAGACGATCTTCGACGTGAAGATGTCGTGTTCGTGTCCCGACTGGGCGCGGCCGTGCAAGCACATCGCGGCCGTGCTGCTCATCCTCGGCGAGGAGGTGGCGCGGCGGCCGTCCACGCTGCTCGCCCTGCGCGGCGTGGATCTCGACGATCTCGTGCCGCCCGGGCCCGCGCAGGATCAGGGCGTGTGCGCGGTGGCGGGCGATTTGCCCGAACTGCGCGGCGTGGAGACGGACGCGGTGGAAAACCCCGCGCCGCTGCTGCGCCGGCTGGGTCCGGTGCCGTTCTGGCGCGGCGACGCGCGCTGCCTCGACGCGCTCGGCCGCGTCTACCGCCGTGTGCGCCCCATCGCGCTGGAAGGGGCGCGCGGGCAGTCCATCGATCTGCGGTAGAACGGCAGGGCCGACGCATTAAAATGACTCCACCCTCGCTCGAGAGGGCTGATCCT
>CAVGKN010000014.1:0-10773 GCA_963629855.1 Lachnospiraceae bacterium | reverse complement strand
ACGGCAGCACGGAGGAGTGCGTCCACGAGATGTCCTACGAGCGCGTCCTGAAGGCGCTTCTCCAGGCGCTCGGCCTCGAGACGGCGGCCGAGCCGACGCAGACGGGCGGGCGCCCCGACGTCGTGGCGACGGACGGGGAGTCGATCTGGATCTTCGAGTTGAAAAAGGACGAGCCGGCCGACGAGGGTCTGAAGCAGATCCGCGAGCGCGGCTACGCCGAGCCGTACACATCGCGCGGTCTACCGATCTACGCCTTCGGCCTCAGCTTCGACTCCAAGACGCGCCAGTTCGTCGAGGGCAAGGTCGAGAAGATCGTGTGACAAGATTTGCAGGGATTTTCACGCAACTGAAAAGGACAACACTATGAAGATTCTGATTCCGACTCTGGCGGCGCTGGCGTTTGCCGGCTGCTGCTCCACGGGCACGACGTGCTGCGGCGCGAAGACCGCGTGCGCGGTGCCGAACACGCTCACCGCCGCCGAAAAGGCGGCCGGCTGGGAACTGCTGTGGGACGGCGCCACGTTCAACGGCTGGGTGACCGAGAAAAGCGGCTGCCGCGCAAAGCCGACGCACGGCTGGCGGATCGCGGACGGCGTGCTCACCGTGCTGCCGCGCGCACACATCAAGAACGGCAAATGGATGAAGCTGCCGTCGGAGCAGGCGGCCCTCGGCGGCGGCGGCGATCTCGTCACCGAGAAGGTCTACCGCGACTTCGAGCTCTCGATCGACTTCCGCCTCACGCACGCGGCGAACAGCGGCATCAAGTACTTCTACGATCCCAAGCGCTTCAAGGGCACGTGCGAGGAGTACCAGCTCCTCGACGCGGCGCATCCCGACTCCACGAAGGGGCGCGACGGCAAGTGCCGCCGCGTGGCCTCGCTCTACGACCTGATCCCCGCGAACGCGGAGGCGGTCGTCAAGCCGCTCGGCGAGTGGAACACGGCGAAGATCGTCTCGCGCGGCAACGTGGTCGAGCACTGGCTCAACGGCGTGAAGCTCATCACCTACACGCGCGGCAGCGCGGCGTTCCGCGCGGCCGTGGCCGCCTCGAAGTACGCGAAGGAGCAGAAGCCCGGCGAGTTCTGGGGCGAAACGCCCGCGGGCCGCATCAAGCTCCAGGACCACAGCGACTCGACCGTGGACTTCCGGAACATCAAGATCCGCGAACTCTAATCCCGCGCGTTCCCGACACCGACAGTCAAAGGAAACAACACACATGACGAAGATCAACCTGGCGTTGGGCGTGGCGCTCGCGCTGTGTGCAGGCGCGGCGCGCTGCGAAGAACCCACCGGCGGCGCGCGCGTGGCGGCCCTCGAGGCGGCGGCGTGGAACGAGTCCCGCTGGATTTCGGCGGCGCAGGCGCCGGAGGCGGGCAGGGCGGAGCGGAGGGCGCAGCGCGCGGCCGACGGCACGAGCTGGTTCTTCGGCGAGTTCGTGAACGCGCGCGACGTGAAGTCCGCGAAGTGGATGACGACGGGCCTGGGCGTGTACGAGCTCTACGTGAACGGCACGCGCGTGGGCCAGGACGCGCTGAAGCCCGGCTTCACGCATCCGCAGAAGACGAAGCGGTCGTTCACGTATGACGTCACCGCGCTCGTGAAGAGCGAGAAGGGCGCGAAGAACGTGTTCGCGGCGGAAGTCTCGGCGGGCTGGTGGCGCGACAAGATCGTGCACTACGCCGGCAAGAAGAGCGCGTTCCGCGGCGTGGTGGAGATCGTCTACGCGGATGGTTCGCGCGCGCGCTACGGTACGCAGCCAGGAACCTGGCGCGCGGGCGTGGCGGGGCGCGTGAAGCACGCGGGCATCTTCGACGGCGAGGAGTACGACGCGCGCGAGGCGTGCCCGGCGATGGGCGCGGTGCCGCTCGCGCCGGCCGTGGCAAACGACGAGTTCAAGGGCGAGATCCTGCCGACGGACGGCGCGGAGATCTGCCGCCGCTTCGACCTCGCGCTCAAGCCCGTGGAGGCCTACTGCTGGAAGGGCGTGACGGGCGAGAACAACAAGAAGCGCAGCAAGAAGGTATTCGGCCGCGTGGTGAAGACGCGCGCGTTCGCCCCCGGCGCCGCGCTGCGCGTGGAACCGGGCGAGACGCTCGTGGTCGACTTCGGCCAGAACTGCGCCGCCGTGCCGCGCCTCGTCATGCGCGGCCGCCGCGACGCCACGCTCGTCGTGCTGCCGAGCGAAATGCTCAACGACGCGAACGGCGAGCGCGCCCGCGGCAACGACGGCCCCGGCGGCTCCACCTACCGCGCGAACCTGCGCATGCCCGCCACGGGCATGCGCCTCATCTACACGTTCGCGGGCAGTGAGAGCGAAACGTACATGCCGCTCTTCACGTTCTTCGGCTACCGCTACGCCTCCATCACCGCCACGGCGCCGGTCGAGATCACCGACCTCCGGAGCATTCCCGTGACGTCGATCACGAAGGCGCTCGAGCGCGGCCGCATCGAGACGGGCGTGGCCGACGTGAACAAGCTCATCTCGAACGTCTACTGGGGCCAGCTCTCGAACTACCTCTCCGTGCCCACGGACTGCCCGCAGCGCAACGAGCGCCTCGGCTGGTCGGCCGACACGCAGGTGTTCTCCGAGGCCGCAACCTTCAACGCCAACGTGGACGACTTTCTGCGCAAGTGGATGCGCGACATGTGCGACAGCCAGCACGAAAAGGGCGGTTTCCCGGGCGTGGCCCCGCACGCGCAGTACGGCAACGACGCCATGCGCCTCGGCTGGGCCGACGCCGGCGTGATCGTGCCCTACCAGATTTTCAAGCAGTACGGCGATCGCCGCATCGTGGACGAAAACTGGGCCGCGATGGAAAAGTTCCTCGCGCGCATCGCCGAGACGAAGTACGCCACGCCCGCAATCCCCGAATGCGGCTACTACCAGTTCAACGACTGGCTCTCGCTCACGAAGTACGAAAGCTGCGCCTACAAGCCCGAGCTCAGCGGCTTCGAGACGATCAACGGCAAGAACAGCCCCAAGCCCGGAACGGTGACCTACTGGAACTTCATGGGCGGCTGCTACTGGATCTGGGATGCGCAGATGATGGCGCGCATGGCGGAGAAGACCGGCCGCGCGGACGCCGCGGCGAAGTACCGCGCCATGGAGAAAAACGCGCGCGACTACGTGAAGGCCACGTTCTTCACGGAGCCGGACGGCACGATCCTGCCCGTACTCAAGGGCATGCAGACGCCCGCCCTCTTCACGCTCAAGCTCGGCCTCGTGGCGGGCGACGCGAAGGCGAAGACGATCGCCGACCTCAAGGCGAGCGTCGCGGCCAGCGGCGGCACGCTGCACACGGGCTTCCTCGGCACGTCGATCGTGATGGACACGCTCACCGAGAACGGCCTGACCGACCTCGCCTATTCGCTGCTGCTGAACCACAAGTTCCCGGGCTGGCTCTACTCCGTCGATCAGGGCGCCACGACGATCTGGGAGCGTTGGAACAGCTACACGAAGGACAAGGGCTTCGGCCCCGTGGGCATGAACTCCTTCAACCACTACGCCTACGGCGCGGTGCTCGCCTGGATCTACAAGACGGCGGCCGGCATCGCGGCGTGTCCGTGCGATCCCGGCTTCAAGACGATCGTGATGAAGCCCGTGCCCGATCGCCGCCTTGGCTTCGTCAAGGCCGAATACCGGACGCCGCACGGCCTCGTGAAGAGCGCGTGGCGCTACGAAGGCGCGAAGTGGATCTGGGACTTCACGGTGCCCGCGGGCGCCACGGCCAAGGTCACCGCGCCCGGCGACGCCGAGGCGAAGGCCTACGGCCCCGGCACGTATCAGATCACGCGCGACGCGAAGTAATGAAATACCTGATCCGCACATACGGCTGCCAGATGAACGTGCGCGATAGCGAGGCCGTGGAGGCCCTGCTGAACGCGGCGGGACACGTGCGCGTGGAGGAGGAGCGCGACGCGGAGCTCGTGATCGTCAACTCCTGCACCGTGCGCGACATGGCCGAGCGCAAGGCTATCGGCAAGTGCGGCAATCTGCTCGCCGCGAAGGAGGGGCGCGGACGGCAGACCGAGTGCGGCCGGCCACGCCTCGTGGGTCTCATGGGCTGCGCCGTGAAGCGGCTCGGCGCGAACGTCTTCAAGGCGCTGCCGGGGCTCGACTTCGCGGTGGGGCCGCGCCGCTTCGGCCTCATTCCGCTGCTCGTGGCGCGTTGCCTCGCGGGCGAGACGCATCTGCTCGAGCTGCCGGACGACGACGACATCCCAGAGGGGCTCGACGCCCACGTGGATCCCGATGCGGACGCGGCGGGCTTCGCGCGCTTCCAGAGCTACGTCACCGTCCTGCTCGGCTGCGACAACCGCTGCAGCTACTGCATCGTGCCCGACGTGCGCGGCCACGAGTATTCGCGGCCCGCGCGCGAGATCGTCGCCGAAGTCGGCGCACTCGCGCGGCGCGGCGTGCGCGAAGTCTGCCTGCTCGGGCAGAGCGTGCTGCGCTACGGTCTGCGCACGCCCGCGTGGACGGCCGCCGATGCGCCGTCGCCGGGCGGTTACACGGAGGCGTTCCCGCGCCTCCTCGAAGCGCTGAACGACATCCCCGGCCTGCAGCGCATCCGCTTCACGAGCGCGCATCCGAAGGGCTGCACGGACGAACTCGTGCGCGCCTACCGCGCGTTCCCGAAGGTGTGCCGTCATCTACACCTGCCCGTGCAGAGCGGCAGCGACCGCGTGCTCGCCGCGATGGGGCGCCACTACACACGCGCCGAGTATCTCGCGGCCCTCGCCAAACTGCGCGCCTTCGATCCCGAGTTCGCCATCACCACGGACGTCATCGTGGGCTATCCCGGCGAGACGGAGGCCGACTTCGAGGCGACGCGCGCGCTCATGGAGGAGGCCGGCTTTGACAACGCCTTCGTCTTCAAGTATTCGCCGCGCCCTGGCACGCGCTCGGCCGCGCTCGCGGACGACGTGCCCGCCGCGGAGAAGGAGCGGCGCGACCAGGTGCTGCTCGCCGACCAGCAGCGGCGCGGCCTCGCCCGCAACGCGCGCCTCGTGGACACCGTGCGCGAGGTGCTCGTGGAAGGCCCCTCCCTGCGCAACGCCACGCGCTGGAGCGGCCGCGACTCGGGCAACCGCATCGTCGTGTTCGACCCCGCGCCCGGCCTCGCCGTCGGCGACCTCGCGCGCGTGGAGATCACGGAGGCCCACCCGCAGATTCTCTTGGGGCGGCTGCGCGGATTGTGCTAAACTATTTCCCATGACACGCACAGAACTCGAAACGAAAATCAAGGAGACGATCGTCTCCGCCCTCGACCTCGAAGACCTCACGCCCGCGGACATCGAGACCGCCGCGCCCCTTTTCGGCGACGGCCTCGGCCTTGACTCCATCGACGCCCTCGAACTCGGCATGGCCGTCAAGAAGGCGTTCGGCGTCACGTTCTCGTCCGTGCCCGCCGAGAACCGCGCGATCTTCCACTCGGTCAGCTCGCTGGCCGACCACATCGAAGCCCAGCAGCAGAAAGCCTGATGCCATGATGACCGACGCCGAAATCGAAAAGACCATCAAGGACATCCTCGTCGCCGAATTCGAGTGCGACCCGGAGCGTCTGCGTCCCGAAACCAACCTCTTCACCGAGCTCGACCTCGACTCGATCGACGCGGTCGATCTCGTGGTGCGCCTGCAGCAGGAGACGAAGAAGAAGGTCAATCCCGAGGACTTCCGCAAGATCCGCACGCTGGCGGACGTGACACAGGCCGTCTCGAAGCTCGTGAACGAGGGCTGAGGAGCGCCATGACGCGCCTGCGCCGATATGGCCCGTGGCTCGTGCTGGCGGCGTGCATCGCCGCCGCGCTCGTCTTTCGGCGCTTCGCGTACGTGGCGTGGTATCCCGTGGCGATGAGCGCGGCGCTCGCCGCGGGCTTTGCGCTGTCGCTCTTCGGCCGCGAGCCGCTCTGCCTCGCCTGCGCGCGGCGCATTCCGCCCGGCATTCTGCCCGAAGGCGCGGAGGCGTACTGCCGCCGCTACACGGCCTTCTGGGCGCTCTGGCTCGCGGTCAACGGCCTCATCGCCGCAGCCACGATCTACGCGCCCGGGCCGGTGTGGCATCTGGAGAAGGCGGGGCTCGACGTGCCGTGCGCGTGGGTGATCTGGAACTGCTGTCTCTCCTATTGCGCGACGGGGCTGATCCTGCTCGTGGAATGGGGCGTGCGCCGGCGCCGCTTCGCCGCCGTGTTCACGACCTCGGGCTCGACCGCGGCGCCGAAGCGCATTGTGAAGCCCTTCTCCACGCTCGCGCGCGAGGTCGCCTTCCACCGCGCGCGTCTTGCGCCGCTGCTGCGGGAGAAGCCCATGTTCCTCTCCACGGTCGATCCGCAGCACATGTACGGCCGGCTCTGGTGCGCGCTGCTGCCGCGGGCGGCGGACTGCGCGGTCGATCCCGAGATCATCCGCGCGCCGGAATCGCTGCTCGCGAAGATGCGCGCCGCGCCGCGCGTGGTGCTCATCACCACGCCGAGCTTTCTCGACCGCTTCTGCGCCTACGCCGACCAGTACGACGTGCCGCGCACGTGCGTGGAAGTCGTCACCTCCGGCGCGCTGCTCTCCGCCGCCACGAGCGCGGCCGCGAAGCGCGTCTTCGGCATCGCCCCGCGCGAAGTCTTCGGCAGCACGGAAACGGGCGGCGTCGCCGAACGACGGCAGGGCGAGACGGCGGACGCCTACGACTGGAACGTCTTCGCGCCCGTGACGGTGCGCGCCACGGATGCGGGCTGCCTTGAAGTGGATTCGCCCTTCTCCGTGCAGCGGCGCGGCTACGTGATGGGCGACGGCGTGGAGCTCGCGCCGGACGGACGGCGCTTCCGTCTGCTCGGCCGCCGCGACCGGCTCATCAAGATCGCCGAACAGCGCGTGTCGCTGCCGGCGCTGGAGGAGGCGTGCCGCGCCACGCTGCCGCTCGTGCGCGACCTCGCGCTTGCGCCGCTCATGGGCGCGCGCGGCCCGATGCTCGGCGCGCTCGTGGTGCCCGACCTCGCGACGGTCGATCCCGCGCGCGGCCGCCGGGCGCTTGCGCGGCAACTGCGCGCGCAGTTCGTGCCGCTCTTTCCGTCGGGCGCCGTGCCGCGCCGCATCCGCTTCACGCGCGCGCTGCCGCGCAACGCCCAGGGCAAGGTCGTGCAGGCCGACGTGCAGCACGCCCTTGAGACGAACCTCGTCGAGCCGTTCGTGCTCGACGAAGCGTACGCGGAAAACACCTGGCGCGCCACGCTCGTCTTCGACGCCGACGCGCCGTACTTCCAGGGCCACTTCCCGGGCTTCGCCGTGCTGCCGGGCGTGGTGCAGCTGGGGCTCGCCCGCCACTTCGCCGCCGCCACCGTGGCGCCGGACGCGGGCGCGCCCGTCACCGTGAAGAAGATGAAGTTCACGCACGTCATCGTGCCCGGCGAGCGCGTGCAGCTCACGCTCACGCGCGCGGCCGACGGCGCGGTGGCCTACGACTACCGAAAGGGGAATCTGCCATGTTCCAGTGGCGTCATCTGTTTCTGATTCTCGCGCTCGCGCCCGTGCTGGTGTGGGCCGACGCGCGCGACGACGCGATGCCCGCGCGCGCCGAGGGCGCGTTCGTGCAGCGCAAGCACCTGGCGGACGTGGACGTCACGATCACCTCGCGCGGCACGTTCCGCTTCGAGAAGGGCCGCTTCTTCGAGTGGGCCACGCGCGAACCGCTGCCTTCCACCTTCCTCGCCACGCCCACGAACTACGCGATGACCGTGAACGGCAAGACCACCGCGCATCCGCTGAAGACCAACGTGAACTCGATCGCCGCGATCTTCGAGATCAAGGAGGTGAAGGACTTTGTGAAGCGCGTGACGGCCACGCCCGAGACGGGCTTCCCCTCGCGCCTCGTGGTGGAGTTCCGCAACGGCGACCGCCTGGAAGTCGAGCTGACGCGGTGAAGGGGCTGCGCGTTGCCTTTGCCCTGCTGCTCGCCGCCGCCGCCGCCGTGCTCGCGGTGCGCGCGCGGGAGGGTCTGCGCGTGGAGACCGATCTCGCCTCGCTCGCCGCGCCGGCCTCCGAGCGCGCGCTGTGCGACGTGGCGCGCGGCACCGCCCACCAGGGCCGCCTCCTCTTCGAAGGGCCTTCCGCCGAGGCCGTGCAGGCGGCGGCGGACGCCTTCTTCACGAACCTGCCGCAGCAGCGCGTGGACATCAAGGCGACGCTGCGCGGCCTCGCGGGCCACACGGCCGGGCTGCTCTCGGAGGAGACGCGCGCCCTGCTCCGCGCGGGACGCACGGCGGAGGTGGCGAATGTCGCGGCCGCGCGGCTCTTCGGTCCCGTGCCGCCGCTCTTCTCCGTGAAGGACGATCCCTTTCTGCTCGCGACCGACTACGTGACGAGTCTGCAGGCGAACCTCACGCCGGGCTGGTCGCTCGAGGGCGGCCGGCCCGTCTGCGCCCAGGGCGACCGCCACTACGCGCTCGTCACGCTCGACGGCACGGAAACGGCCGAGACCGTCAACACGCTGCGCACCCGCGCCGAGGCGTACGCGAAAAACGGCGTGCGCATCTGGTGCAGCGGGCCGATCTTCCACACGGCGCGGGCCACGGCGCGCGCTACGGCGGAGATCAACGTGCTCTCCGTGATTTCGCTCGTGCTCGTGGCGGGGCTGGGCTATACGCTCTTCCGCTCGCTGCGCTTCATCCCGCAGCTGCTCGGCGCGGTCGGCGCGGCGTTCCTCGTCGCCGCAGGCGCGCTCTTCGCGGTGTTCCCGCGGCCGCATGTGCTCACCTTTGTCTTCGGCACCACGCTCATCGGCCTCGCCGTCGACTACGTGTACCACGCGCGCATGGCCGGCAGCGCGTGGCGCGTGGCGCGGCCGCTCGCCTGCGCGCTCGCCACCACGCTCGCGTGCTTCGCGCCGCTGCTCGTCTCGGAACTCGCCGCCCTGCGCCAGATGGCCCTCTTCACCATGGCCGGCCTCGTCACGGTCTTCGCCGCGGTGTTTGCGTGGAGGGGAAGAGACCCAAGCGACAAAAAGGACACAAGGGACGAAAACGACCAAAGGGACGCGCCGCGCGGCCGCAGGTGGGGCGCGTGGGCGCGGGTGGTGGTGTTTGGGGCGGCGGCGCTGGGGCTGACGCGACTGGAGGTCTCCACGAACCCGGCGGCCTTCTATCACCCCGACGCCTATCTGGCCGAGGGCGAGAAGCGCTTTCTCGCGCTCAATCCCGCCGCGTACGCGCAGGTTGCGCTCACCACGGGCGACACGCTCGAGGAGAGTCTGGCGTGCGAGGAGGAGACGGGGCTGCGCGGGCTCTCGGCGCTCGTGCCGTCGCGCGCGCGTCAGCAGGAGAACGCCGCGCTCATCGCCACGCTCTACGCCCGCGAAGGCGCGCGCTATGCGAGGCTCACGGGGCTGCACGTGCCGAGCGCACCGCCAAAGGACGGTTTCCTCGATGTGGCGGATCTCGCGGGCGGTGGCCTGCAGCGCGTGGCGGAGGCGTTCCGGCTGGGCGAGACCGGGCTTGTGGCGCCGTGCGCGGCAGACTTCGTCTCGCGCGATCCGAAGGTGGTCGTCTTTGCGCCGCGTGCCACGCTGGAACGCCTGTTCGCGCAGCTCTTCCGCTCCACGCTCGCGTTGCTCGGCGTGTCGCTCGCCGTGCTCGTGGCGCTGCTGCTCGCGGTCTTCCGCCGGCGCGTGCTGCTCTACGCGGCGCCCATGGTCGCGTCGGTCGCGGCGACGGGCGGCATGCTCGGCTGGCTCGGCCTGCCGCTCACGAGCTTCACGCTGCTCTGCTTCTTCGTGATGGTGGGGCTGGGGCTTGACTACGTGATCTTCCACCGCGGCAGCCCCGCGCCCGGCACGCGCCGCACCGTGCTCGCCTCGTTCCTCTCGTCGCTCGCCGGCTTCGGCCTGCTCGCCTTCACCGAATTCCCCGTCACGCGCGCCATGGGCGTGACCTTCGCCTTCGGCCTCCTCTTCGCCTACGTCTTCTCCCTGCGGCGGCCCAAACCTACGCAAGGGCGTTCGTGAGCCAAGGCAAAATGGCCTCGAAGCTGACGCCATACCAATGGTCGGCGTCCGTCGC
This sequence comes from Lachnospiraceae bacterium, assembly GCA_963629855.1. Lineage (GTDB taxonomy): Bacteria > Verrucomicrobiota > Kiritimatiellia > RFP12 > UBA1067 > RUG572. The sequence continues at coordinate 729 of CAVGKN010000014.1, read as the reverse complement.
CTCGATGGCCTTGCACACGGCGTCCGCCGCAAGCGCAGAGGCCTCCGCCGCCGACACGCCGCGCACGACCGCGCCCGCGAAGACGGCGGCGAACACGTCGCCCGTGCCGTGCGAGGACCGCGCCAGACGCGGATTGAAATCGTAGACGACCTTCGCGCCGTCGGAAACGGCCGTGCCGAGCAGGGCGAGATCGAAGCTGACGCCCGTGAGCACCACGTTCTTCGCGCCGAGCCCATGCAGGGCGGCGATCAGGTCTTCGAGCTCGGCCTGCGAATAGCCCTCGAGCTTTGGCGCGCGGGCGGCGAGCAGCGCGGCCTCCGTCAGGTTGGGCAGAATGTAGTCCGCCCCCGCCACAAGCCGCGCCATCTTCGAGGGGAAGTCGGGCGCGAAGCCCGCGTAGAGCACGCCGTTGTCGGCCATGGCCGGATCGACGATGCGCAGTGCGCCGGGATTCGCGCACGTCCGCATGATGGAGAGAATCGGGTCGATGTGGCTCTCGCACACGTAGCCCGTATAGAAGGCGTCGAAGGCGATGTGCTGTTCCACCCACTTCGCCTCGATCTTCGGCATTTCGGGCGTGAGGTCGCAGAACGTCCAGCCCGAAAAGCCCTTGGCGGTGTGGTTCGAGAGAATCGCCGGCGGCAGCACGGCGCATTCCACGCCACACGCGCTCACAAGCGGCAGCGCAACCGTGGTCGAGCACTGCCCAACGCACGAAATGTCCTGAAT
>CAVGKN010000013.1:0-10923 GCA_963629855.1 Lachnospiraceae bacterium | reverse complement strand
ATACATGGCGATGTTGCTCAAATGCATGAAAACAAGTTGGCACGTCAGCAAGTCGAACAACTGCGGAAACTGCGTACAGAGGGCATCTTGACCGAAGAGCAATTCCTTGACCTGATTCTTCGTGTTACAAATGGTGGAGATGTGAATGGAAAGGGGTGCGGAAAATGAAACTGAGACTTGTCGTGGTTTTCGGGCTTGTGCTTTTGTCTGTCGTAACAGGTGTCTTTTCAGGGTGCATTTCATCGGTACAGCATCAGTATGTCCCCGTAAAGTCCCAGAAGGTTACCGTTCAGGGAAGCAAGAAAATCGTGTATCGGTTTCGGCGTACGTACATTGATGACAATCTGGAGGTCTTCGACATTGGATTGTACGAAGATGCGAGGATTGGTCCTTGGACGTGGACATTTGAGCAATGTCGTATGCAGATGTGCGACGCATTTCAAAAAAAGGGAACTTTCAAGTTTGAGCCTTTTATTGAACATGTGAGTCGTGATTTCGACCTTGTGCTTGAAATTGAAATCCGGAAATCGACGCCATCCAGCTCTCTTATGTTCTACAATATGTTCGCTTTTTGTACTCTGTCCATCTGTCCTTTTTACGGTCATGGAGACCACATCCTTCTTGCTCGAGTTTCAGACACAAAGGGGCGTCAGAGATCGTACGAACTGAAGAGCTCCTTTACGGAAATGGGTGGTTTCTTTGTGCTCTTTATGCAGTCTGATTCTCAAGTCGAGGCACCTGGCAGATATATTGCAGTCAAGAATTGGGATGAGCTTGTGAACCGCATGGCTGCTGATGGTTTTTTCGGTACGGAGGATGCTTCTTCGTCAAACGTGAAGGGTCTTCGTGCCTTGCGAGATGCCGGTGTGTTGACACAGGAAGAGTTCGATGCCGCCGTGCTGCGAGCGACGCGGTGACGAACGGAACTGACTTCTTTGACGATGTGACAATGTGAAGTGGCACGTGTAGAATTCTTGAACGAGGAGAAAAGACCATGAAACTGAACACTCTGAAGATGCGCATGTCGTGGTACCTGTGCGGGATTGCGGTTCTGGCGGGGGCGCTGGTGGCGCAGGCAACGCCGATCAGCGCGCGGCAGGCGCAGCGGGCGGTGCGGAACTGGGTGGCGTCCGGCGACACGATGCGCCTGGCGTTCACGAACGCGGTGAGCGACACGGAGACGTGCGCGGCGCCGGGCGCGGCGGGCGCGTTCCACGTCGTGCGCTTCAAGAACCAGGGCTTCGTCGTCACCTCGGGCGAAGACACGGTGGAACCGATCATCGCGTTCTCGGATTCCTGCACGTGGACGAACGACGCTTTGTCGCCCCTCTACCAGCTGCTCGTCGCCGACCTCTCCAACCGCGTCGCGCGCACGGGCGCCGTCTCGGGCGGCGCGAGCCTCGCCTCGGCCTCGCCCGCCTCGGCGACGGCGACCGGCGCGACGACGAACGCGACCTCGGCGGCGGAGAACGAGGCAAACGCAAACCGCTCCAAGTGGGCGACGCTGCTCAATCCGCCGGCGACGCTCTCCTCCGCGAGTTCGGTGAGTGATTCGTCGATCTCGGATCTTCGGCGCCCTAAAATCGTGCAGTCAAAGTGGGGACAGGATTATGTGGATGGGTATAATACGACAAACTGCTTCAACTGGTACACGCCGAGTAACTATCCGTGTGGTTGCGTCGCGCTTGCGATGGCCCAAGTCATGCGTTACCATCGGTGGCCGACAGCTTCCGTGGCGCGGAAGACGGTCAGGTGTTCCGTGGATGGCGTGTCGACGAATCTGACGATGATGGGCGACACGTATATTTGGTCGTACATGGATCTTGTGCCAAATAAGAAAACAACGGCGGGGGCGTGGGGAACCAAGGAGAAGCGGCAGGCCATCGGCAAGTTGACCTACGATTGCGGCGTGTCGGTCGGCATGATGTATGCAAAGAATGGATCGGGTGCTTACACGGCGGACGTTGCTCCTGCACTGCGCAACACGTTCGGCTATGCCAGTGCGTTTTCCAGATCGTTCAACGAGAGCATTATGCGGGCCAACATCTATGCGCAAAAGCCCGTAATTCTCTCTATGCAGAATTCCTCGTCTGGACATGCGCTGATTGCGGATGGCTACGGCTACTCGTCCGACGGCACGGCGTATACGCATCTCAATTTTGGCTGGGATGGTCACTGCGACATGTGGTACAATCTGGCGGCCTCGGATTATGGTTCTCTTGAGAATCCCGTAAAAGGTTACACGATTCTCGGTACGATGATTTGCAACATCTTCCCCACCAATTCCCTGAGTGGCGTGATCTCGGGGTGCGTGATGGATCTGTCGGGCGGGAAACTGGAGGGAGAAATGGTCTACGCTTACGCAAATGGCGTTCGCGTCGCTTCAACGACGACAGATGCCTATGGCGTCTATTCGTTTATTCTGCCACAGTACAAGGAGTATTCGATTAGAGTCGTTCACACCTATCCCTCTTCCACGCGCACGCAGACGGCCTCGCAAACGATTTACCTTTCTAGTAACGATGCCGAGATTCTCGATTTCTCGATCTCGACGGAATTCTACTCCTCGATTCATTTTGAACCTCGGGGGGGCACGTGCTGGCTTCCCGACATAACGAGGCAGGCCGGAACGACATTCTCCTATCTCCCGACGCCGGAGAGGACAGGCTATATGTTCAAGGGCTGGTACTACTACGATCCGCAGACGGGGAAAGCCGTCTGGCCGACGGACTCGACAGTTGTGCCCTACGATCACATCACCTGCTACGCGTCGTGGACGCCGATCACGTATACGGTGGCGTTCAATGCGAATGGCGGCACGGGCTCGATGTCCTCGCAGACGTTGACGTACGATACGTATTCCTCCTTGCGCGCGAATGCGTTTGCGAATGGCGATCGCCGGTTCCTCGGCTGGTCGTGGTATTCGGGGGCGACGGCGGCGGAGTACGCGAATCGAGAATCCGTTGTGAATCTGTCGGACTATGACGGCGACACGGTCACGCTCTACGCGGTATGGGAATCGCAGAGCACGGTCTTCGGCCGAGCGCTCGACACGACCGCGCTGACGATCTCACCGGGATGGGGCGAGGAGGCCACGCCGTGGTCTGTCGTCTCGCTGGACGGCGCGACGAACGGCACGGCGCTGAAGAGCCCCGCAATCGCGAACAACGCCTCCACGTCGCTGCGGACGACGCTGCCGCAGTCCGGCATCCTGACGTTCCGTTGGAAGGTCAGTTCGGAGGCCGGCTGCGACACGCTGAGCTGCCTGCTGGATGGCACAGTCGTCACGAACATCTCGGGTACGGTCGGCTGGGAGACGGTCTCGGTCTACGTGCCGGACGAAGGAAGTCATTCGGTCCAGTGGGTCTACGAGAAGGACGCTTCGGTGAAATCCGGCTCCGACTGCGGCTGGCTCGACGCCGTGTCGTGGACGCCCATTGCAGCTTCGCAGTTTTCGACGGTCACGCTCGATCGGAACGATGAGACGGGCGAGATGACGTCCTTCGTCACGGTCAACGGCGCGACGCTGCCGTCCTTCGCAGCGGCGCCCACGCGCAAGGGCTATATGTTCCAGGGCTACTACGACACATCGGCCGCAACGGGCGGCACGCAGTACTACACGAGCACGATGACGCCGTTGCGCACGTGGGACAAGACGGGTGCGCAGACGCTCTACGCCCGCTGGACGGCGAAGTGGTATTGGGTCTATTTCTGGCCGAATGGCGGTAGTGGGAGTCTGACCTCGAAGTGGTACCGCTACAGCGATGGCGAACAGGCCTTGCCGAAGCGGCCGTTTATGCGGGCCGGTTACCGTTTCCTGGGCTGGTCGCCGACGTCTTCGGGGACTGTCCAATTTGCTGACGAGGCAGTTGCGAACTGGGCGGACTACGTGGAGAACAATGCGTCCAATGGGTATTCTTGGCTGGATCTCTACGCGCGGTGGGAGCAGCAGAGCGACCAGTTCGGCGTGGCGCTCGGCAACATGACGCTGACCTTCGATTCGGACGTGGCGACGCCGTGGTTCGTGACTTCGGTGGAGGACGCGACGGGCGGCACGGCGCTGCGCAGCGGCGCGATTTCGCACGGCGAGGCCACGTCCGTTTCGACGTCCGTTTCGCAGTCCGGCATCCTGACGTTCCGGTGGAAGGTCAGTTCGGAGGCCAACTACGACAAGCTGAGCGTACTGCTCGACGGCACGAACACGCTGAGCATTTCCGGCACGATGGATTGGGCGCAGGGCACCGTGGTGATTCCGGACGCGGGAACGCATCGCGTCTCGTGGCAGTACGAGAAGGATGTCTTCGTAAGCAAGGGTTCCGACTGCGGTTGGCTCGACGACGTGACGTGGACGCCCATGGACGCTTCGAAGTTCTCGACGATTACGCTTGACCCGAACGGCGGCGAGGGCGAGACCGTGACCGCCACGGCGGTGTACGGCTACGAGATGCCGGCGCTGTCGGCCGACCGTACACCCACGCGCAAGGGCTACACGTTTGCGGGCTACTACGACACGGCGGCCGTGATGGGCGGGCGCCAGTACTACACGAGCACGTTGGCCAGCGCGCGCACGTGGTACAAGACCGGCGCGCAGACCCTCTACGCGCGATGGTTGCCGAACACGTACACGGTGACGTTCGACGCGAACGGCGGCGACGGCACGATGGACGCGCAGTCCTTTACGTACGACGTGGCGCAGGCGCTGAGCCTCAGCGCCTTCACGAAGGCCGGCTGCCGGTTCCTCGGCTGGTCGTTCTGGTCGGGGTCGTCGTATCCAACGTACAAGGATGGCGCGGTTGTGTCGAACCTCACCACGCGGGTCAATGGCTCACTGCAGCTTTCGGCCGTGTGGTACGATGAGCTGACGACGCTGCGCACGGCGCTGGACTGCTCGAACCTGGTGTTCGCCGCGGCGAGCACGAGTTCGTTGCAACCGTACTCCGGCGCCGTGGGCTGGATCTCCGAGACGGACACGAATGCCGTGGGCGGCACGACGCTGAGCAGCTACTGGCTGGACAATGGGCAGTCCAACAGCGTGTTCGCCACGCTGCCGCAGTCCGGCGTGCTGACGTTCCGCTGGAAGGTCAGTTCCGAGGCGCAGCACAATGTGCTGAGCTGCGTCCTTGACGGCACGACCGTCACGAATATCTCGGGCGACGTGGGCTGGGAACAGGTGCGCGTGTTCGTGCCCGGCGCGGGAACGCACGAGCTCGCGTGGGTCTACGCGAAGGATGCGCTGGGACGCACTTGGTCTGACCATGCGTGGCTCGACGACGTGACGTGGACGCCCATGGACGCCTCGCAGTTCTCGACGGTCACGTTCGACCCGAAGGACGGCGAGGGCGAGACCCTGACTGTCACGACGGCGTACGGCTACGAGATGCCATCGCTCAAGCCCACGCGCACGGGCTACACGTTTGCGGGCTACTACGATACGCCGACTGCGGTTGGCGGCACGCAGTACTACACGAGCGCGATGACGCCGCTGCTCCCGTGGAACACAACCGGGGCGCTGACCCTCTACGCGCGGTGGACGCCGAACATGTACACGGTGTCGTTCGACGCGAACGGTGGATCGGGCGTCATGCCGGAACAGGCGTTCGCATACGATCAGGAGCAGGCTCTGATTGAGAATCTGTTGACGTGTGAAGAGCGGAACTTCCTTGGCTGGGCGTTGAGCCCGAGTGCGTCGCAGGCGACGTATTCGGACGGCGAGACCGTCTCGAACCTGACGACGGAAAACGGGGGCGAAGTCAGGCTTTACGCCGTCTGGGAGACGCTTGCCGCAGCCGAGAAGAGAGTGGCGCGCGAACGGTGCAGGCTCGTTTCCGAAGAGGCAACGGCGGAGGCCGATCTCTCGCAGGCGTCGACCTACAGCGGTTATCTTTATGACGAGGACGAGATTCCCGTTGGCACGATCCAGGCGAAGGTGGCGAAGGCGAAGACCAACAGGAAGACGGGCGCGATGTCGTCGTCCGTGACGGTCACGATTCTCGTTGCGGGCGAGAAGAAGCTCTCGCTGCGCGGGACGCTGAGTGACGATGGGGAGGCCGTGTCGCTTGTCGCAAAGGACGGCCGCGTGCTGAAATTCTGGCTCGGCGCGAACGGCCTGAGCGGCACGTTCGGCACCTACGTGATCGACGGTGCGCGTGACGTGTTCGCGTCGAAGGCGACGGACGACAAGGCACGGGCGAACGAAGCGCTGGCGCAATGGCAGGGCGCGCTTGCGATTGCGTCCGACATGGGAACGTTCTCCGTGACGGTCGCCTCGCGGGGCAAGGCGCGCATCACGGGCACGTTGGCGGACGGCACGAAGATTGCGGCTTCTGCGCAGATGATCGTCGGCGAATCGTGCTCGTGCATCCCCGTCGTCGTGTCGAAGAAGACGCTGAACCTCGCGTTCTGCATCTGGCTCGGCGACGACGGCGAGACGGTCGAGGTCGTCGGCCTCGGCGACGAGGTGACGTGCGGACGCGTCGGCGCACTCGAAGACGGCGCGGTGTTCTGCATCGACATCATGGATCTGTGCGAGCTGCTCGGCGACGACACGTTCGCGGCGTATCTGCCAGACGGTGTCTCGGTTACGCAGAAGGGGACGAAGTGGATCGTCGCGGATGGCGCGCGCGCGGGTAAGGTCGTGCTGGACAGGGACGGCGAAGTCGACGAGGCCAAGGCGGGTGAGAATCCGTCGGCGCTGAAATTCGCGTACAAGGTGAAGGCCGGTTCGTTCACGGGCTCGTTCAAGGCATACATTCTTTACCGCGGCAAGCCGAAGGCGACGACCGTCGTGGTCAGCGGCGTGGTGATCGACGGCATCGGCTATGGCACGGCGACGATCCGCAAGGCCGGCTCGGTCGCGGTGAGAATCGAGTAGGCCCTTACACTTGTGCTTCCATTGCCAACTGAAATGTGCTATACTTGTTCTTCCATTTTCGCAAGGAGAAGAAAACAATGAGTCAGCATCGTAGTCTCAAGGGATCTGGTAAGATCACGTCCAAGCGCAACGTCCTCAAGCGTTTCGAGCGCGTCAACCTGCTTCAGGCCCGTGGCCAGTGGAAGGAAGGCGACCGCGGTCTCGGTCTGCGCAAGACCAAGCCCGAGGCGTAAGCCGGCACTTCACCCCTTCCTTCTTTCCGCCTTCGGGCGGTCGAGGAAGGGGTGAATTGTATCGTATGGTCTTGCGCGGGAAAAGCATGAAGCGCACGGATTCGCGGTTGCACGGCATCCGCATTCTCCACGAGGATGCGGACGTGCTTGTGCTGGACAAGCCGGCGGGGCTGCTCACGCAGGCGCTGCGCGGACGCGCAGACCCGAGCGTGGAGAGCGTGCTCACGGACTACGTGCGCAAGGGCCAGTGGAAGAGCGCGAAGCGCGTCTATCTCGTGCACCGGCTCGACCGCGAGACGAGCGGCGTGATGATGGTCGCGAAGACCGAGGCGGCGCAGACGTGGCTGCGCGACCACTGGAACGAGGTGACCACGAAGGTCTACGAGGCGCGCGTGGAAGGCGCGCTTGGGGCGCCGCGCGGCGTGTTCGAGAGCTACCTGCGCGAGGAGGCCGACTATTCCGTGCACAGCGTGAGGAATCCCGCCGCCGGTCGGCTCGCCCGCACGGAGTGGGAGGTCGTGGAGGAGGCGCCCGCCTCCACGCGCGTGAAGGTCACGCTCAAGAGCGGGCGCAAGCACCAGATCCGCGTGCACTTCGCGGAGGCGGGGCATCCCGTGGTGGGCGACGCGAAATACGGCCACGGCCGGCGCGGCGACACGCTGTGCCTGCGCGCCTGCCAGCTCACGTTCACGCATCCGCGCACGGGCCGCGCGCTCACGTTCACGGTCTCCTAAGACGAACGCGGATGTGGTATACTGTTCTTTCCCATGAAACACGCACCGACAGTACTTTTCCTTGGCGACGGCATGGCCGACGAGCCCCTCGCCGCACTTGACGGGCGCACGCCGCTCCAGGCCGCCCGCGTTCCCAACATGGACTGGATCGCCGCGCACGGGCGTTCCGGCACAATGCTCACGCTGCCCGACGGCTTCCCGACCTCGAGCGACGTGGCGAACATGAGCGTGCTTGGCGGCGACCTCGCGAAGGAACTTTGCGGCCGCGGGCCGCTCGAGGCCGCGAGCCAGGGCATCGAGATGGGGCCGGACGACGTGGTCTTCCGCCTCAACCTCGTCACCGTGGCGCCGGACGGCACGCTGGCGGACTTCTCCGGCGGCCACGTGGGCGCGGCCGAGCAGCAGGAGGCGATCGCGCTTCTCAACGCGCAGATCGCCGACAGCTGGAAGGGCGCGCCCGGCGAGTTCATCCGCTTCTACGCGGGCGTGAGCTACCGCAACCTCATTCTCCTGCACGGCCCCGCGTTCAGCGGCGCCGACGTGGCCTACGACAAGCCGGACGACAACAGCGGCAATCCCGTGGCGGAGCATCTGCCGCGCGCGAAGACGCCGGCGGGCGAGTACACGGTGCAGGTGCTGCGCCACGTGATCGCGCGCGCCGCCGAAGTGCTCAAGGGCCGCGGCGCCAACGGCGTGTGGCCGTGGAGCGGCGGCAAGGCGGGCGCGATCCACTCGGTCTCCGCGCGCTACGGCGCGCGCTGCGCGATCGTGGCGGCGGTGGACGTGATCAATGGCCTCGGCCGCACGATGGGGCTCGACGTCATCAAGGTGCCGGGCGCCACGGGCTACATCGACACCAACTACGAAGGCAAGGCCGACGCCGCGATCAAGGCCATCCGCGACGGCTACGACTTCGTCTACGTGCACATCGAGGCGACGGACGAAGTGAGCCACGCGCAGGATCTCAAGCTCAAGCTGCGGGCGCTCGAGGACTTCGACGGGCGGCTCATCGGCCGCGTGCGCGCCGCGCTCGGCGACGGCGTGGCGTACTGCGTGCTGCCCGACCATCCCGTGCCGATCCGCCTTGGCAAGCACACGCGCACGCCCGTGCCCGTGGCCGTCTACCAGCCCGGCGTGGCGCCGGACGCCGTGCAGACCTACGATGAAGTCGCCGCGCAGAAGGGCGCCCTCGGCGCGCTCAAGGGCGGCGACCTGATGGATCTTCTCCTCAAATAGCGCGGCGGCTTGCTAGGCCGTGCCGAGTTCTTCGAGCTCGGTGGCGGCCTTTTCCCACTCTTCCGTGTAGCGGTCGATTTCGGCCTGGAGCGTGCGGACCTTGCGGTTCGCCTCCGCGAAGTCGGTGGTGGGCTTGGGGTTGAAGAGCTCCTCGCTCGTCGCGTCGAGCGTGGCCTGGAGCTCGTCGATCTTCTTCTCGCACGCGGCCACGGTCTTCTTGAGCTCGCGCACGCGCGGCGCGATCTTCGCGCGCTCGGCCGCGCGCTGCTGGCGCAGTTCCTTCGAGGTCAGGCGCGTGGGTTCGCCCACGTCGGCGGTCTTCTTCTCGACGGCCTTCGGCGCGGCGCGGTGCGCCTCCTTGGCGAGCAGTTCCGCCTTCTTCTCGCTGTAGTAGTCGTAGCCGCCGGGGAACTGACGGATGCCCTCGCGCGTGATTTCGAGCACGGAGGTCGCCACGGCGCGCACGAACTCGATGTCGTGCGACACGAGCAGGATCGTGCCCGTGTACTTCTGCAGCGCCTCCTGCAGCAGCCGGCGGCCGTCGAGGTCGAGGTGCGTGGTCGGCTCGTCGAGCAGCAGAAAGTTCGGCGCCTGCAGAAAGAGGCGCAGGAAGGCGAGGCGGATCTTCTCGCCGCCCGAGAGCACGCCCACCTGCTTCTCCACGTCGTTCTCGTCGAAGCCGAACGCGCCGAGCTGGTTGCGGAAATTCTTTTCGCCTGAAATGTTCGTGCCGCCCTGCCAGGCGTCCTTCGCCACGCGGTAGACGGTGAGGTCGGGCGGGATCGTCTCGGCGAGCTCCTGCGAGAGGTAGCCCGGCACCACGTTGTGGCCGAGCACGGCCTTGCCGGCCGTGGGCGCGCGCCGCCCCGCGAGGATGCGCATGAGCGTGGACTTGCCGAGACCGTTGTAGCCGATGAGCGCCACCTTGTCGCCGCGCGACACGTTGAACGACACGTCGTGCAGCACGTTGCGCACGCCGTCGTACGAGAAGAACAGATTCTCGCAGCGGAACATCTCGATGCCCGAGGGCGGCGGCGGCGCGAGGCGCAGCCGGCCGGACTGCGTGTAGCGCTTGGGCAGCACGATGCGCGCCTCGTCGATCTTGTCGATCAGCTTCTGGCGCGACTGCGCCTGCGCGGCCTTCGTGGCCTGCGCGCGGAAGCGATCCACGAAGCGCTGCAGCTGCTCGCGGTGGTGATCCTGGTTCTCCTTCGCCTGCAGCAGATGCTGATAGCGCACCTCGCGCTCGCGCATGTACCAGTCGAGATTGCCCTCGTAGCGCGTGCACGTGCCGGCGTCCACCTCCACGATGATGTCCGTGAGCGTGCGCAGCAGGTAGCGGTCGTGCGAAATGAGCAGCAGCGTGCCGCGGTACTGCTTGAGAAACTTCTGCAGCCACTCCACGGCGGGCAGGTCGAGGTAGTTGGACGGCTCGTCGAGCAGCAGCAGATCGGGCTTCGAGGCGAGCACGCGGCTCAGCTCGGCGCGCATGCGCCACCCGCCCGAAAAGCTCGCGAACGGCTTGTCGAACTCCTCCACGGAAAAGCCGAGGCCGCCGAGCGCGACCTTCACGCGCGTTTCGAGGTCATAGCCGCCAAGGTGCTCGAACGCCGTCTGCACCTCGCCGTACTCCTCCAGGATCTTCGCGTCGCCCGAGTCGAGTTGTTCCTCAAGCGCGCGCATGCGGGCCTCGAGCTCATGGAAGCCGGGCACGCCGCGCAGCGTGTACTCAAGCAGCGTCTCCTCCGGCGAATCCGGCTCCGGATGCTGCCGCGTGGAGCCAATGCGTGGATGGCCTTCGATCACGAGCTCGCCGTGGTCGGTGGACATCTCACCGAGAATGATCTTG
>CAVGKN010000012.1:0-11396 GCA_963629855.1 Lachnospiraceae bacterium | reverse complement strand
CGTGGTTGCCGTAGACGAACAGCTGCTCCACGGGGCGGCCGTCGCGCGTGGACTTCCCGTCCGGGAACACGCGGAACCACGCTTGGCCCACCAACTCGAGCTGATTGATCTGGCCGTTCTCTGCCATGTCGCCGGCCAGGACCACGCCGTCCACGCCCTGTTCGTCGAACCAGCGCAGCGTCCTCTCGAACTGCGAGGTGTCGCCGCACTTCCCGTAGTCGCCGCCGAGTTCGGTCACGTGGATGTCGCTGATCACGCCGAACGTCAGCTTCGCGCCCGCGCCCGAAAGAAGCCCCGCCGGCGCCGCAAACGCGCGCCCGCAGAACAGGGAGCCCAGCGAAAGAGCTCCGCCCAGAAAGCCCCGTCGTGAAAGATTCATGATGTCATGCTCCTTTGTCGATTGAGTGGTTGGTTTGGATGTGATGGCGAGTTGGTGCAACGTCGTAGCCCGCGTTGAGCGCGAGCTGGCGATCGTCCGCGAAATCGGCGCCGGGCGTGGTGAGCAGCGGCCCGGCGATGCCGGCCGACATGCCCACGTCGATCGCGCGCGCGGCCGTGGCGTCGCTCATGTCGCGCCGGCCGCCCGCAAAGCGCAGCGGCGTGCGCGGATTCACAAGCCGCAGCACGGCCACGCCCGTCAGAATCGACTCTTCGTCCAAGATGGGACTCTCCCCCAGCGGCGTGCCCGGAATCGGGTGGAGGATGTTCACGGGGATCGAATCCGGCGCGACCTCCTTCAGCGCGAAGGCAAACTCCACAAGCTCGTCCGGCGACTCGCCCATGCCGAGGATGCCGCCACAGCAGACTTCGAGCCCCAGCCGGCGCGCGGCGCGCAGCGTGGCGAGCTTCTCCGCGACCGTGTGCGTGGTGCACAGCTGCGGGAAGCGCGACGGCGCCGTCTCGAGGTTGCAGTGCACGCGCGCAAGCCCCGCCGCCTTCAGCTTCGCGAGATCCGCCTCGTCCACCAGTCCCAGCGAGCCGCAGCAGGCGATCGTCGTCTCGGCCCGAATCGCGCGGATCGCCGCGCACAGCGCCTCGACGTCCGCCGGCGCCAGCCGCCGCCCGGAGGTGACAAGCCCGAAGCGCACCGCGCCGTTCGCCTCCGCCTCCCTCGCCGCCGCCACGCACTCCGCCGCGGACTTCATGCCCCACGTGGCGCACGCGGTCTTCCAGTGCGCGGACTGCGCGCACCAGCGGCAGTTCTCGCTGCAGCGTCCGCTCCGCGCGTTGAGGATCGCGCAGAAGTCGAACGTCTTCGCCTTGAACGCCTCCGTGACCCGGTGCGCCGCCTCGAAGAGCTCGGCCTTCGCCGCCGTCTTCACGACCGCGCGCATCTCCTCCGGCGTCGCCTCGCCCCCGCGCAGAATGCGCTCGACGAGCGCGTTCAGATTGACGGTCGTCTCGCTCATGCGCGCCCTTCCAGCAGACGTTCCGCGTTGAGGTGGAAGATCTTCTCCTGGTCGGCAGGATCGGGACGCAGACGTTTGACCCAGTCGATGAGGTGCGCCTCGTCGCGCCAGAAGTAGTCGGTGCCGAACACGATGCGGTCCGCGGGCCATTCGCGCACGACGCGCTGCGCCTCGGGATCGTCGTCGTGGAAGTACATCACGGCGGTGTCGATCCAGCACGTCTCGAACGGCAGCAGCACGTCGGTCGCGTGCGCGGGATCGCCGCACTCGCCGCCGAGATGCGCCGCCACGAAGCGCAGCCCCGGCACGGCCGTGAGCAGCGCGGCGATCTGCGCGGGGCTCGCCACCGGCGGCACGTCGACGTAGCCGGGATCGAAGCCCGTGTGGCTGATCGCGAAGAGCCCCGCGTCGCGCACGGCCGTGAAGAACGGCACCACGCGCGGATCGTCGAGGCAGATGCCCTGGTAGTTCGGATGCAGCTTCACGCCCGCAAAGCCGTATTCCTTCAACAGGGCCACGCGCGCGGCGAAGTCGGGATCGAACGGATGCACGGAGCCGAGCTGCACGAGACGCTGCGCCGCCGCCGCGCCCTCGCCCCCCTCGCGCAGGCTCATCGCGCGGCGGAAGATCGGCTCGAAGTCCTTCGGCCGCGTGCACACGGGGCAGTTCACCGCGCGCGCCACGCCACAGCGGTCCAGGTCGCGCAGCTCCGTCTCCACCGTGCCGTCGCCCACGGGACGCAGCGCCTCGCGCCCCAGCGCCTTGGCGCTCTCGATCAGCTTGCCGCACATCACGTCGAGCGCCCGCGCCGCGAGCTTCGCCGGAAAGTTGTGCGTATGAAAGTCAATGATGTCCATGTTCTCCTCGACTAGTACATCGGCTCGTATTCGCCCTTGGTCACCTTCTTGAGGCACTTGAAGCCGGCGCGCTTGGCGCGGTAGTGCAAATCGGTCTCGGAATGGCCGAGCCCCGGCGCCTGGATCACGCGGTAGATCGCGGCGCCGCACGCGGGGCACGCCGTGAGCTTCGCGTCGTTGATCGACTGCATGATCTCGAAGCCGCGCGCGCACCGCGCACAGCCCTTCTCCGGCTCCTTCGCCTCGTACACGTACATCGGCATGGCGTCTCCTCCTACTCGTAACGCACGAGATGCTTCTCGAGCAGCTTCGCCAGGCGCGTCTCCAGCCACGGCGTCACCTTCCAGTAGTCGCGCAGGTTCAGGTACTCGGCGACCGTGCCGCCCTGGCCCGGCTTCACGCCGTACTCCGCGCGCAGCAGGATGTTCCGCGCCGTCGCGTCCGGCGACACGAACTCCACCACCTGCGTCTTGAAGCCGAGAATGCGCAGGATCATCGCCCGAAACGCATCGGTGAGAATGTCGCACAGGCGCTCGCGCAGAATGCCGTAGCGCAGCACGCCCGCAAACGCCTCGTTCGCGCCCACCGCCTTCTGCAGTTCGTGCTGACAGCACGGCGCCGAGACGATGTAGCGCGCCTTCCACTCCACGCCGCGCGCGATCGCCTCGTCCGTCGCCGTGTCGCACGCATGCAGCGAGACGACGAGATCGACGGTGGACGCGGAAACGGCGGAGAGGTCGAAGGTCGTGAGGTCGGCCTCGACGAACGTCGCCTTCCCGGCGAGGTCGAGCGCGTCGGCCATGGCGGTGGCGGCGGCGATCACGTCCGCCCGGCGGTCGACGCCGATCACGCGCACGTCCGAAAAGCCAAGCGCGCGCGTGAGGTAGCCGTGGAGCGCGAGCGTGAGATACGCCTTGCCGCAGCCGCAGTCCACCACGGTGAAGGGCTTGTCCTTCGCGGCGTCCTTCACGAGTTCGCCAACGACCTTGAGGAATTCGTTGACCTGGTCGTACTTGCCGCGCATGGAGGCGCGCACGCGCCCTTCGCCGTCCGCGAGCCCCGTCACGCGCAGGAGCGCGGCGGCGTCGAAGGCATTGAGGGGCGTGTTCTTCACGCGGTCGTGCGGCTGCACGGTGGCCACGCGGTTCATCGCGGCGCTGCGCGAGGCCATCACGTGGCCCTTGCGCGTGACGCGCACGTGCAGGTCGCCCGTGGCGGTCATGAGGTGGAGGTCGCGCGCGCCCTTCTGCGCGATGATCTCCTCGAGACCTTCCGCCGCGCCGTTCGCGTCGAGGTTCTTCACGCGCACCTGGCCGTCGTCGACCATCTCCGCCTGGTAGCGCTTTTCGCCGCCCAGCGACACGGGACGCAGCGAGATGCGGAACGTCTTGCCGCCCCGCCGCACGGTCTGCACCACCTTCATGAACCCTTCGCCCAGCACGCGCGACCGGATCTCCTCCGCCAGCGCCTCTTCCAATTCGCCTTTTTCCATAATCGTCTCCTTAAGTTCCCACTCCGCCCCACACGCCCGCGCCATACTCGAGCACGGACCCCAGCGCATAGGCCAGGTTCCAGGCAATCGAAACGAGCGCACTCACAAGTTCTCCCATGATCGACCTCCTTCAGCGCGCGCGGCGCTCCCACGGCTTGAGCTCGGGCGGCTCCAGGAAGATGTCCTTCACCGTCGCGAGCGAATAGGCGCCGCCCTTGAGCAGGCGATTGAGCGCCGTGAGGAATTCGGGCGAGAGCTCCACACCCGCGAGACCGCTCTCGATCTCCGCGCGCGCGCCGTTCGCCCACGTGAGGTCGATCACGACCTTGACCTTGCCCGGCCACTGCAGGGCGAGCGTCTTGAGCGCCGCGCCCTTCTGCACCAGATCCGGGTCTTCGTAGGACATCGCCACGTGAAGCGCCTTCGAAAAGCGGCCAAGCCCATCGGAAAGGCGATAGACTTCACGGGCGATGAATTGCAGTTCGGGCGTCTCCTCGTGCGTGTCGCGGTCGGTGCGGTGGCCGAGCTCGCCGCACACGAGCACGGGCCGGTCCACTTCGCCCGGCAGCCAGTCCTTGTACTTCGCGAACGTCTTGGCGAAGCACAGCGCCTCCATCTCCGCATCGCCGCCGTCGTCGAGCACGAGGATCGCCCACGGCTCCGGCGGCAGCATGACCACGTTGCCGAAGGCGTCCTTCACGTCCTTGCCCTTCTCGCGCTTGGGCTTGGGCTTGCCCATGCGCACGGTGCACGCCTTGAGCATGCCCGCGAGGCGCACGGCCACGCGCAGCGGACGCTCGGCGTTGACCTCGGCCATCAGCGGAATCTCCGGCGGCTCGGCGGGCTTGAAAGTGGAAAGCGAGCCGAGCACCTTCTCGTAGGCGCCGAGCGGGTGGCCGGTGAGGTAGATGCCGCAGAGGTCGCGCTCGTCCTTGAAGCCCTGCGCAAGCGGCCAGGCGGGGCAGTCGGCAAGATCGGCGTCGCTCTCGTCCTCGCCCGGCGCGAGCATGCTGAACATGTCCATCTGGCCGCTGGCGCGTTCCTTGCCGCGCACGGCGGCGCGCTTGATCGCAAACTCCACGTTGTTGAAGTAGCGCGCGCGGTGGAAGCCCGGCGTGGCCGCGGCGAGCGAGTCGAACGCGCCGCACTTCACGAGGTTCTCGAGCACGCGCTTGTTCACCACCGCCACGCCCGCCAGGCGCGTGCAGAAGTCGATCAGGCCCTTGTACGGCCCGTTCTTCTCGCGCTCGGCCACGATCGCCTCGGCGGCCGCCTCGCCCACGCCCTTCACGCCCGCCAGGCCATAGCGGATCGCGTGCTCGCCCTCCACGGGCGAAAAGCGCGCGTACGCCTCGTTGACGTCCGGCGGCTTGACCTCGAGCCCCATCGCGTCCGCCTCCGCCACGAAGCCCGGCAGCTTGTCGAAGTTGCCGATTTCGGAGGAGATCTGCGCGCACATGAACTCGGCCGGGAAGTGCGCCTTCATGTAGCCGGTCTGGTACGCCACCCACGCATAGCACACGGCGTGGGACTTGTTGAACGCATACGACGCGAACGCCTTCCAGTCGTCCCAGATCTTGTCGATGAGCGCGCGCGCCTTCTTCTCGTCCTTCCACTCGTCCACGCGGAACTCGGGGTTGGCGAGGCAGCCCTCCACGAACTTGACCTTGAGCTCCTCCATCACGGCGAGCTGCTTCTTGCCCATCGCCTTGCGCAGCTTGTCGGACATGCCGCGCGTAAAGCCGCCCAGCAGACGCGAGAGCAGCATCACCTGTTCCTGGTAGACCGTGACGCCGTACGTGTCCTTCAGGTACTTTTCCATCAGCGGATGGTCGTACTTGATCGGCTCGCGCCCCTGCTTGCGCGCGATGAAGGTGGGGATGTAGGCGAGCGGACCCGGCCGGTAGAGCGCGTTCATGGCCACGAGGTCGGGCAGACGCTCGGGCTGCAGCTCCATGAGGTACTTCTTCATCCCGTCCGATTCGAACTGGAAGAGGCCGGTCGTCTCGCCGCGCCCGAAGAGCGCGTAGGTCTCGGCGTCGTCGTCGGGAATCTTGTCGGGGTCGAGGTCGATGCCGCGGAACTTCTTGATGAGCGCCACGCACTCCTTCTCGACCGTGAGCGTCTTGAGGCCGAGGAAGTCCATCTTGAGCAGGCCCACGGGCTCCACGAAGTGGCCGTCGTACTGCGTGCAGAGGAGCGACTCGCCGGGCGAGGGCATCACGGGCAGCGTGTCCATGAGCGGATCGCGCGAGATGAGGATGCCGCAGGCGTGGATGCCGGGCTGGCGGATGCACCCTTCCAGACGCGCCGCGTAGCCCATGAGTTCCTTGACCGTGTGCTCGTGGCCGGCGGAGTCGAGGAAGGCGGACTCGTTCTGGAAGGCGGCGACGAGGTCGGGCGAGTAGTCGCCGTTCGCCTCGCCGGTCTTCGTCTTCCGGCTCATCGCCGTCTTGAAGGTGATCTTCGGCGTGTCGGGCACGCAGGCGGCGAGCTTGTTCGTGTCGGCGAGCGGATACTCGAGCGTGCGCCCCACGTCCTTGATCGCGCTCTTGGCGGCCATCTGGCCGAAGGTGACGATGTGCGCCACGTGGTCCTGGCCGTACTTGCGCGTGACGTAGTCCAGCACGCGGCCGCGGCCGGCGTCGTCGAAGTCCACGTCGATATCCGGCATGGAGATGCGGTCGGGGTTGAGGAAGCGCTCGAACAGAAGGTCGAACTTGATCGGGTCCACGTTCGTGATGCCGATCGCGTAGGCGAGGGCGGAGCCGGCCGCGGAGCCGCGCCCCGGCCCGACCCACACGCCCATCTCGCGCGCCGCCGAGATGTAGTCGTGCACGATGAGGAAGTAGCCCGGAAAGCCCATCGTGCGCACGGTGTCGAGCTCGAACTGCACGCGCTCGCGGATGTCGTCCGCCACGGGGTCGCCCCAGCGCCGCTTCACGCCGGCCCACACGAGCGAGGCGAGGTAGTCGGCCTCGAACTTGATGCGCAGCACCTTGTCGTAGCCGCCCAGGCGCGTGAAGTTGTCGGGCTTGTCGGCCGTGTTGAACTGCTCGCGCAGCGTGGCCTCGTCGTACTTCTTCGCGTAGTCCTCCTCCGTGCCGAACGAGGCGGGAATGGGGAACTTCGGCATGATCGGCGGCGAGTCGAGCTCGTACGACTCCACCTTCTCGGCGAGCGCCATGGTGTTCGCGAGGAACTCGGGATGGTCGGGGAAGAGCGCCGCCATCGCATCGCCGTCCTTGAACCATTCCTGCCCCGTGTAGATCATGCGCGAGTCGTCGGAAATCTTCTTCTGCGTGGAGAGGCACAGCAGGATGTCGTGCGAGGGATCGTCCTCCGCGTCGAGGAAGTGGACGTCGTTCGTGGCGATCACGGGGATGCCGAGCTTCGCGCCGAGCGCGGTCACGCCCTTGACGACCTCCACCTGGCGCGCGTAGAGGCGGCGATGGTCGTCGATCGCCACGCCGGGGATGTCCGTCTTCGTGGAGCGATGCAGCATGACCTCGAGGTAGTAGTCGTCGCCGAAGACGTCCTTGTACCAGCGCGCCGTCTTCTCCGCGGCGTCGGGGTCGCTCGAATCGATCGCCTGCGCGATTTCGCCCGCGATGCACGCGCTCGAGCAGATCAGCCCCTCATGGTGCTGTTCGAGCAGCGCGTGGTCGATGCGCGGCTTGCCGTAGAAGCCGTTGATCCACGCCTCGGAGAGCAGGCGCACGAGATTGTGGTAGCCCGTGAGGTTCTTCGCGAGCAGGATGAGGTGGTTGCGGTGCTCGTCCTTGTTGCGGCTGCGGTAGTCGCCCGAGGAGGTGACGTACGCCTCGCAGCCGAGAATGGGCTTGATCGGCGGCAGGTCGTCGTAGCCCTTCTTCGCGCGGCACTCGTCGTAGAACGCCTTGAGCGCGAAGAGGTTGCCGTGGTCGGTCACGGCCAGCGCCTTCATGCCCCAGCTGCGCGCCCGCTTCACAAGCGGCTTGATCGCGCACTGCCCGTCAAGAAGCGAGTAGGTCGTATGAACGTGAAGATGGACAAAATCCTGCATGGTCGCCAAGTTTTCGAAAGACAGTTAGTCTACCACATCCCCCCGCGCCGTTCAAGCGGGCAGCGTCAGCGTAATACGGCCGACGCATTAAAAGACTCTGCTCTTGCCATACGAGGCCGAATGGGACAAAAAATGCGTCGGCCCTGACCTGCGCCAGATATGCTATACTGTCCGCGTCATGGAAAAACTGAAGCAGGTCTATCCCGAAGAACTGCCGGTCAGCGCGCATCGCGACGAGATTCTCGCCGCACTGCGCGCTTCGCCCGTCGTCGTGGTGTGCGGCGACACGGGTTCGGGCAAGACGACCCAGCTGCCGAAGATGGCGCTCGAGCACGTGCTCGGCCCGCGCGACCTCCACGCGCCGGGCGCGCGGCTGCCGCGCATCGCCTGCACGCAGCCGCGCCGCCTCGCCGCCGTGACAATGGCCGAGCGCGTGGCGCACGAGCTCGGCGGCGCCGTAGGCGGCCTCGTGGGCTACCGCCACCGCTTCGCGCGGAAGACGTCGCGCGACACCGCGATCACGTTCATGACGGATGGCGTGCTGCTCGCCGAGACGCGCCGCGATCCGCTGCTGCGCGCCTACGACGCGATCATCGTGGACGAAGCGCACGAACGCTCGCTCAACGTCGACTTCCTGCTCGGCATCCTCAAGCGCATCCTCGCGCGGCGGCGCGACCTCTCCGTGATCGTGTCGTCCGCCACGCTCGACGTGGCGCACTTCGCGGCGTTCTTCGACGGGGCGCCCGTCGTCTCCGTGCCGGGCCGTCTCTTCCCCATCGACGTCGTCTACCGCCCGCCGCGCGAAGACGACGAGCTCGACCTGCCGCGCGACGTCGCCGCCGCCGTCGCCACGCTGCCGCCGGCGGACGACATCCTCGTGTTCCTGCCGGGCGAGCGCGACATCCGCGAGACGGCGGACGCGCTGCGCCGCGCGCGCGCCCAGGACGACGTGATCCCGCTGCTCGCCTCGCTGCCCGCCGCCGAACAGCAGCGCGCGTTCCGTCCCTCGCCGCGCCGCCGCATCATTCTCGCCACGAACGTGGCCGAGACCTCCGTCACGATTCCCGGCATCCGCTGCGTGATTGACTCCGGCCTGGCGCGCATCTCGCGCTATGTGCACCGCACGCACGTGCAGCGCCTGCAGATCGAGCCCGTGTCGCAGGCCTCCGCGCGCCAGCGCGCCGGGCGCTGCGGCCGTCTCGGCCCCGGCATCTGCGTGCGCCTCTACTCGGAGGCGGACTTCAACGCGCGCGACGCCTACACGCCGCCGGAAGTGCTGCGCTCCTCGCTCGCGGGCGTGATCCTCGTGATGCTCGACCTCGGCCTTGGCGACATCGACCGCTTTCCGTTCCTCGATCCGCCCAAGCCCACGATGGTACGCGAAGGCCTGCGCGAACTGCTCGAGCTCGGCGCGATCTGCCACGGCGCGGTGCGCGGCGACGACCGCCTCGCGCTCACCGAGACAGGCCGCAAGCTTGCGCGCATCCCCGTGGAGCCGCGCCTCGCGCGCATGCTGCTCGCCGCCTCCGAACGCGCCGTGCTGCCCGCCGCGATTCCCATCGTCGCCGCCATGGCGTGCGACGACCCGCGCCGCCGCCCCGTGGACGAACGCGAAAAGGCCACGCAGGCCCACGCGCCGTTCCGCGTGCCCGGCTCCGACTTCCTCGGCACGCTCAGGCTCTGGACCTGGTGGCGCGACACCGCCGAGCCGCTCTCGCAGTCCAAGGCCCGCGCCCTCGCGAAGAAGACCTATCTCTCCTACCCGCGCATGCGCGAATGGCGCGACCTCGTGCGCCAGCTCACGGACCTCTGCAAGGACCTTCATCTGTCGCTACAGGACGATGTGCCCGACGACGAGCGCGCACCGCTCCTGCACCAGGCGCTGCTTACCGGGCTGCTCGGCTGCATCGGGCGCTACGACACGGAGGAGCGGCAGTATCGCGGGGCGCACGGGCTGCGCTTTGCACTGCATCCCGGCTCCGTGCTCGCGAAGAAGACGAAGAACGGGCCGCCGCCGTGGATCATGGCGGGCGAGCTCGTGGATACGGCGCGCCTCTTCGCGCGCTGCGCCGCCGAGATCGATCCCGCCTGGATCGAGCCCGCGGCCGGCCCGATCTGCCGCCACTCCTACCACTCGCCCGAATGGGACGCGCAGAGCGGCTTCGTGCGCGCCACCGAGCAGGTCACGCTCTACGGCCTCGTGATCGTGCCCGCGCGCCGCTGCGACTTCAGCCGCGTGAATCTGCCCTTCGCGCGCGAGGTGTTCATCCGGCGCGGCCTCGTGGACGGCGAGTTCCCGCGGCCGCCGCCCGAGGTGCGCGAGAACAACGCGCTGCTCGACGCGCTGCGCCGCCGGGCCGAGAAGGCGCGCCGGCCCGAGCTCTTCGACGCCGAGCGCCTGTGCGCGCACTTCGCTGCCGTGCTGCCGGCCGACGTCGCCTCCGCCCCCGCGCTCGTCAAGTGGCTGCGCCGCGCAGGCGACGCGGCGCGCGCGGCGTTCCGTCTGCGCAAGGACGACTGGTGGCCGCGCGAACACGTGCCCGACGCCGACTTCCCCGATTCCATCCGCATCGGCGGCGTGAAAATGGCGCTCGCCTACCGCAACGCGCCCGACGACCCGGAGGAGGACGGCATCACGTGCACGGTGCGCGCGCGCGACGCGGCCGCCCTGCGCCTCTGGCGCGCGGACTGGCTCGTGCCCGGCTTCCTCCCCGAGAAGCTCGCCTACGTGCTCTCCGTGCTGCCCTCCGCGCAGCGGCGCGTGCTGCAGCCGCTGGAGGACACCGTGGCGGGCCTGCTCGCGCACCTGAAGCCCGGCGCCGAGCCGCTGCTCGACGCCGTGCGCCGCACCGTCTACGAGCAGTGGGGCCTGCGCCTCGCGCCCGACGCCTGGGCGAACCTGCGCCTGCCGCCGCATCTGCGCGTGCGCTTCCGCATCCGCGACGACGCGACGGGCCGCGTGCTCGCCGCCTCGCGCGACCTGGAGGAGGCGCTCGCCGCGGCCGGCGTGACGACACAGGCGACCGCTGGCGGCGTGGCGACGGCAACCGCGCGCGACGACGCGCCCTCGACCTCCTGGACGTTCGGCACGATTCCCGAACGCACGACCGACGCGCGCGCGGGCTGGACGCTCGAGCACTTCCCCGCTCTGCACGACGAAGGCGCCGCCGGCGTCACGCTGCGGCTCTTCGCCGACGCGCGCGCCGCCGCAAGCACCCATGCCGCCGGCGTGGCGCGGCTCTATCGGCTCGCGCTCGGCGCCTCCGCGCGCGCGGCGTTCCGGCGCACGGCGCTGCCGCTCGCCGCACAGCTCTATCTTGACTCCATTGCCTACGACGACGCGCGGCTCAATGCGGACATCCTCGCGGGCGCGGTGCGCGAGGCGTTTGTGCGCAACCAGCCGCCCGTGCGCGACGGCGCGGAATTCGCACGGCGGCTGGACGCGCAGCGCGGCGCGCTCGCCGAAGCGCTCGCGGAGATCACGCGCCTCGTGGGCGCGGCGTTCAGCGCCGCCGCCGCGATCGACGACAGTCTGGAAACCGCAGGCGTGCCGGCCGAGACGGCCGACTCCGTGCGCACGCAGCTCGCGTGGC
>CAVGKN010000011.1:0-11687 GCA_963629855.1 Lachnospiraceae bacterium | reverse complement strand
CTCTACCTCTTCGCCCTCGTGGTGGCGTCGGTGAAGTCGGGGCGGAAGTTCTATCTGCCCGCGGGCCTCTTCCTCACGTGCGCGCTCCTCGCGTATCTCATCACGGCGAACTGCGTGGCGAAGGCGTATCTCGCGCTGCCGGAGGCGGCGGCGGGTGACTTCAAGTCGGCGGGCGACGTGCTCGTGAACGCGCTGCAGGGCTTTGCGCACGAGATCCGGCAGTGGGTGCGGCGGCCGGGCTGGCTCTTCCTCTTCGTGCTGGCGGTGCTGCCGTTCACGGCGTGTCTCTTCGCCGCGCCGCGCGGGCTCAACAACGAGCGCACGTGGAGCCAGTATCTCTTCCATGTGGCGATGACCCTCTGCGTGATCCTCGCCTTCGCCACGCCGCTCGCGCCGGAAAGCCAGATGCGCGCGCTGGGCATCCCGCCCGTGCTGACCTCGCTGCTCGTCACGCTCACGGCCGGCTATCTCGCGGCCTACTGGTACGTGCTCGCGCGCGCGCCGGAGGCGCTGAACGAAGGCAAGTCGCTCACGACCGAGGCCGCGCTCGGCCGCCGCGTGGCGCCCGCCGCCCTCGGCACGCTGCTCGGCGTGCTCGCGCTCGCCTCGTTCGTGAACGCCTTCGGCGCCGCGCGCGACCGCGGCGCCTACGCCGACATCTGCGCCAACGAAATCCTCGACCGCCTCGGCAGCCGCACCTGGCTCGTCACCGACGGTTTGCTCGACGACCACCTGCGCATCGCCGCCGCCACGCGCGGCAGGGAGCTCAACCTCGTGTGCCTGCAGCGCGACATGGACGACGCCTACCTCAAGGAACTCGCCGACCTCGTGCGCGCGCGCGGCCTCCAGGCCGGAAAGGCCAATCTGCCGCTCGCCATCCAGCTCGGCGTGCTGCCGTTCCTGCAGGACTGGCTCGCGGGCGATCCCGACGTGGGCTCCAAGGCCGCCATCTTCGGCGTGCCCGACTTCTGGTTCATGGCCGAGCACCAGCCCGTGCCCGAGTGCCTCTTCTTCGGCGGCGTGCGCAACGCGAAGAAGAACGTGGACGGCGCCAGGCTCTTCGCCGACTTCAAGGCCTTCTGGGGCAAGATGGAGAACGTGCTCCACGCCGAGAAGCGCACCGGCTCGCGCGACATCTACAAGGCGCAGGATCCCGTGGACGCGCTGCGCCTGCAGCTGCGCCGCCACGTGGGCTTCCTCGCGAACAACCTCGGCGTGCTGCTGCAGGATCTCGGCCTCGACAAGGAGGCGTTCGAGATCTACGAGCTCGTGCTGCGCACGATCGACCGCGATAACATCTGCACGCTCTTCAACGAGTTCGAGATGGCGCGCGCGGGCGTGCCGGCCGCCGTCGCGCGCAAGGGCGAGATCGAGAAGCAGCTCAAGCTGATCGTGGACGACCCGAAGCGCCGCTACGTGCTCTGGTCGCTTTCGCGCTACTACGGCTACATCCGCGCGCCGGAGGTCTTCGCGCGCATGGGCTACGTGTGGGCGCGTTCCGGCCAGACGGGCAACGCCATTGCGCAGGTGCAGCGCGCGATCGACTTCGTGCCGGCCGACCGCCAGGCGGGCCTGCTCAACATGATGGCCGCGATCTACGCGAGCGGCCGGCAGACGGAGAAGTCGCGCGACGTCTACAAGAAGGTGCTCGCCTCCGACGCCACGAACCACGACGCGCTGATGGGTCTTGCGCGCCTCGCCCTCCAGGAAGGCGCGGTGAACGAGGCCAAGGAGCACTTGCAGAAGGCCGTGAAGGCCGCGAAGAACGCCGAGACGGCGAGTTTCGACTGGGCCTTCATCCATCTCATGAACAACGACCTGCCGGCCGCGCGCCTCGCCCTCCAGAAGGTGACCGACCTGCAGCCGAAGTCCCTGCCGGCCTGGGCGCTGCTCGCCGGCACGCTGCTGCAGTCGTTCGACGCCGCGAAGGACGAGAAGACGCGCAAGAAGACCCTCGAGGAGCTCGACGACGTGATTCTGCCGAAGATGGAGGCGATCGCCGAGTCGCCGCGCGACTACCACGTGCAGGTCACGCGCGCGCTCGT
Organism: Lachnospiraceae bacterium; assembly: GCA_963629855.1. Lineage (GTDB taxonomy): Bacteria > Verrucomicrobiota > Kiritimatiellia > RFP12 > UBA1067 > RUG572. The sequence continues at coordinate 9,642 of CAVGKN010000011.1, read as the reverse complement.
GCTCATGCGCAAGGGCAAGGACTTCCAGAAGGCCGCGCGCGACGCGCTCGTGGTCGCCGCCTCCGCGCGTCCCGACGCCACCGTGATCGGCGACATGATCCTCAATCTCGACATTTCGATGGACGACGCCGAGGGCGCGGAGAAGCACGCGCGCCGCGTGCTGCGGCAGGATCGCCACAGCAAGCTCGCCAACTACGTGATGGGCTCGCTGCGCCTGAAGGAGGGCGACTACGTGACGGCGGAGACGTTCCTGCGGCTTTCGGTGGAGCAGCCGCGGCCGTTCGCCGCCGCGCAGAACGACCTTGCCGAGACGCTGCGCCGTCTGCAGCGGCCGGCCGACGCGGAGGTCTTCGCGCGCGCGGCCGTGCGCACCGCTCCCGAGCTCTACGTGGCCTGGGAGACGCTCGGCTCCGCCCTGCTCGACCAGAACAAGGCGCTCGACGAGGCCGAGTCGTGCGTGAAGAAGGCGATCGATCTCTCGAAGAAGAACGCCGCCGACACGGACATCCGCATGCAGATCACGCTCGCGCGCGTGCAGATCGCCAAGGGCGACCTCGCCCGCGCCCGCGCCACGCTGCGCAACCTCCGCAGCCACCAGGCCGAGCTCTCGAAGTTCGACCTCGGCGAAGTCGAGAAACTTCAGAGATCCATGTCGGTGAAGAAGTAGGGTGAAGGCAAAACTCCTAGTGCTTGCGCTGCTTGGAGCGGCGCTTCCGGCCTTTGCGCTTTCCAACTGGCACGTGGGGCCGTTCTTCGAGTACCGCCACGACGCGGCGCCGCAGGGCGACGCCACGTTCTGGGCGCTGCGCCCGTTCTACGCGCAGGTGCGCGACGCGGGCGCGCGCACGACGGCGGACGACGCGCTCTGGCCGCTCGTCTCCTACCGCAGCCATGCGGACGCCGCGTGGTGGCACGCCGTCCTGCTCGCCTTTGGCGACACGCGCGACAACGACCCCCCGTGGTCGTTCAACGTCGTGCCCTTCTGGTCGAGCGGCGCGGATCGCCAGGGCAACGGCTACTGGGGCTTCTTCCCGTTCTACGGCCATCATCCGCACGTCTTCCTCGTGGACGACTGGGACTACGTGCTATGGCCGATCTGGCACACGTACACGGTGAAGGACGTGCGCAGCCGCGCGGTGCTGTGGCCGTTCGTGACGTGGCGCGAGGCGCCGCGCGAGGGCTTCGGCGTGTGGCCGTTCTACGGCGCGGCGCGTCTGCGCGAGAGCCATCACCACTACGCGCTGTGGCCGCTCGTGACCTGGGCGCACTACGATGAAGACCGCGACACCTCCGGTGCGGGCACGTCGTGGTGGGCGCTGCCGTTCTACGGCGAGGTGCGCCGCGCGCGCGAACGCCAGACGCTCATTCTGCCGCCGTTCTTCTCGTACACGAAGACGCCCGTGGCCAAGCGCCTGCGCGTGCCGTGGCCGCTCGTCGATCTCGAGGCCTCCACCACGCGCGACCGCATCTCCATCTGGCCGCTCTGGGAGCAGCTGCGCGGCTATTCCTACGCCACGAACGGACATGCGCGGGCGACCGGCCCGGTGGAGGAGCGCACGTGGCGCGTGGGCTGGAAGCTCATCGAGCACACAGTGCTCGCCACGGAGCGCACGCGCGAGATGCGCTTCTCGTTCTTCCCGTTCCTCACGTGGGAGAAGCGCGAGCGGCTGACGGCGCCCGATGCCCCCGCCGAGACCTACTTTCGCTTCTGGCCCTTCTACAGCGCCGAGACGAAGCGGGGCCGCACGCGCCAGCGCGCGCTCGAGCTCATCCCCATCCGCGGCGTGGACGGCCTCGAGCGCACCTGGGCGCCGTTTTGGACGCTTTGGTCGCGCGACGAACGCCCCGACGGCCACACCTACCACACGCTGCTCTGGAATTTCTTCTTCTGGCGCACGTCGCGGTGAATTCACGGCGGGCGGTGGAACGCCCGCCCTACCAGTAGACGACGCCGAGGGCGAGGAAGGCGGCGCCGAGGGCGAGGAAGGCGAGGCCGAGGGCGCGCACGAGGAGCGGACGCGCCGCGAGCGCCGCGAGCGCCTGGCGCACGCGCCAGGGATAGAACATCGCGACCATGCCCACGACCGCGCAGACGTAGGCGACCACCACGAGCGCAAGCCGCCACGGCGTGTCGTAGAGGCGGATCGCCGGGAACATCTCGCCCGGGAACAGCATGAGGATCGCGCTTGCGCCGCGGATGGGCAGCAGGTTCGCCATCCACCAGCACGTGAGCACGGTCAGCACCACGGCGAGAATCCAGAGCTCGCCCGGAAAGGCCTTCAGGAACTTGTCGAACACCTCGATGCCGAGGCGGTCGCACGCGGAGGCCGTCCAGAACCAGCCCACGGCGCACAGCGCGTACGCACACGCCTTCGAGCGCGGGAAGGCGACCAGCGCGGTCTGCATGCCCTTCGTCGCCACGCACGCGGCGAGGCCCCAGGCCGCCAGCGGCGCGCCCAGCGCGAAAAACCAGAAACTCAATGCACTCATCGTGTCGAACCCGTTCTTGTCGTTTCAGAAGCCTACAGTTTCGCGAATTCTTCCCAGCCTTGCCGCACAGGCGGACCGGCGAGCATCGCGTTCGCCGCGTCGCTGCCCACGAAGACGCCCTTCGCCGGGTCGAACGTGAGCGCGGGTTCGGCGAGGCGCTGCGCGAGCGCGCCGAGCGCCATCACCTGCGAGAGCGGGCCGGCCACCGCGAAGCTGCTGTTCGCCGGCTCCTCGCCCTTCACCGCCTTGAGGAAGTTGAGGTAGTGGCCGCTCTTGCCGCGCGGGAAGTCGTGCAGCGCGGCCTTCACGGCGGGGTCGCGCGGATCGCCGCCGGCCACGAGCTGCAGGGCGCTGCCGTGGCTGCCGCGCGCGAAGACGCGGCCGTCCTTCAGGTGCAGCTCCGCGCCGCAGTCCCGGCGCGTCCAGCCGCGGGCGGTCACCTTTTCGAGCGGCGCGGGGAAGTTGCCGGCACCGTCGTGCCACGTGAGCGCACAGGCGGGCAGGCCGTCGCCGCGCGCGGGGAAGTGGAAGCGGATCGTGGAGGCCATCGGGAAGACGACGGGCGTGCGCCGGTCGTTCTTCACGGTCTCGATGCGCGTGGGCAGGCCGAGGCGCAGGAATTCGTGCGCCGCGTCGAAGAGGTGCGCGCCCCAGTCGCCGAGCGCGCCCGTGCCGTATTCGTAGAAGCAGCGCCAGTCGCCGTTGATGAAGTTGTGGTTGAAGGGCCGGAACGGACGCTGCGAGAGCCACGTCTCCCAGTCGAGCTCCGGCGGCTCCGCCTCTTCGCCCGGCATCTGCGTGAGCGTGCCGTTCCACTTGAACCAGCGGCGGTTGTTCGCGCACATGTAGGCGTCCACGCGCGTGACGTCCTTCAGGTAGCCGTTCGCCACGAGCGTCTTCATCTGCCAGTAGTTCGCGTCCGAGTGGCCCTGGTTGCCCATTTGCGTGACGACCTTGTGTCGCGCGGCCGCGGCGGTCATGAGGCCGATTTCGCGGAAGCAGTTGCCCATGGGCTTCTCGCAGTAGACGGCCTTGCCGAGCGACATGGCGAGCATGGCGGCGGGGAAGTGGGCGAAGTCGGGCGTGGCGATGCACACGGCGTCGATCTCGCGCGCGTGCTCGTCGAACATCTTGCGGAAGTCCTGGTAGCGCGGCACGTCGGGGCGGGCCTTGAGCACGTCGAGCGTGTGGGTGCCGCCCATGTGCACGTCGCAGAACGCGACCACGTTCACGAGGTCGCGGTAGTAGGCGAACATGTTGAAGTCGTAGCGCGCCTGGTGGCCGATGCCGATGAACGCCATGTTCACCTTTCCGTTCGGCGAGGCCGCCGCCGCCCGCAGATGGGGGAAGGAAAGGGACGCCGCCGCCAGGGCCGCCCCGCGCAGAAATTCACGTCGTTTCACGTTTGCCTCCTTGACAGAACTACGCCATCACGTGCCACAGCACGCAGAAGAAATGACAGATCGACCCGGCGAGCACGAAGAGGTGCCACACCATGTGCGCGTAGGGCAGCGATTTCCACAGGTAGAAGACGCAGCCGAGCGTGTAGAGCCCGCCGCCCACCGCGAGCCACATCGTGCCCATGCCGTGCAGGGAACGCGCGAGCGGCAGAATCGCGATCACCGCCATCCAGCCCATGAGCACGTAGGCGAAGGTGGAGATGTAGCGGAAACGCCCCGTCGTCCACACCTTGAAGAGCACGCCCGCCAGCGTGGCGCCCCATTCCACGCCGAAGATCGTCCAGGCGAGGCCGGGATGGTCGGGGCGCAGCGTCACGAGGCAGAACGGCGTGTAGCTGCCGGCGATCAGGATGTAGATCGCCATGTGATCCATCTTGTGCAGCACGTGCTTGGCGGGCGCGTACGTGACGGCGTGGTAGGCGGAGGAGACCGAGTAGAGCAGGATCATCGACGCGCCGAACACGGAACCCGCCACGACCTTCCACGCCACGTCCACGCCCGAGCGCACGGCGACCCACACGAGCAGGGCCGTCATCGCCGCGCCGAGGTGCGAGCCCACCACGTGGGTGACGGCGTTCGCCACCTCCTCGCCGGCCGTGGGGCGGCGAGACGACGCGGGGGCCTTGTTCGCGGCGGCGGCCATGGGTCAGGCCTCGGCCTTCGTGCCCGGCAGCGTGAGCTTCATCACGAAGAGCGTGCCGAGCATGAGCGCCACCGCGATCGGCAGCGCGATCCACGCCGTGCGCACGAAGCCCGCCACGATGTAGCTCACGAACGACACCGCCGCCACGAGCATCGCGTAGGGCAGCTGCGTGTTCACGTGCACCACGTGGTCGCACTGCGCGCCGGCGGAGGCCATGATCGTGGTGTCGGAGATCGGCGAGCAGTGGTCGCCGCACACCGCGCCGGCCATGCACGCGGAGACCGCGATGATCGTCATCTCGCTGCCCGGAATCGCCGCGAGCACGATCGGAATGAGGATGCCGAACGTGCCCCAGCTCGTGCCCGTGGAGAACGCGAGCACGATCGCGATCAGGAAGATGATCGCCGGCAGGAAGTTCCACAGTGCGGAGGCCGGCCCGTTGATGAGGTCGGAGATGAAGATCTTCGCGCCGAGCGAGTCGGTCATCGCCTTGAGCGTCCAGGCGCAGCAGAGGATCATAATCGCGGGCACCATCGCCTTGAAGCCGTCCGGGAACGCGCCCATGCAGTCGTGGAAGGAGATCACGCGGCGGGCGACGTAGAAGACCACGGCGAAGACGAGCGCCACGATCGAGCCGAGCGCGAGACCCACGGAGGCGTCGGAGTTCGAGAAGGCGTTGATGAAGTTGTGGTAGCCGTCGGCGTTGGAGGCGTCGAAGAAGCCGCCCGAGTAGATCATGCCGACCATGCAGCACACGATGAGCACGAGCACGGGGATCACGAGGTCGATCACGCGGCCGCGGTCGTTCTTGGCGAGCATGTCCGTGGCCTGCTCGATGGCGCCGAGGTCGGGCTTGCCGGCGGCGACGTCCTCCTCATGGCGGCGCATCGGGCCGAAGTCGAGGCGCGCGAGCGCGATGAAGAACATCGTCACGATCGTGAGCAGCGCGTAGAAGTTGTAGGGGATCGCGTTGATGAAGAGCGAGAAGCCGCTTTCCGCGCCTGCGCCCTGCGCGAAGCCGGCCACGGCGGCCGCCCAGCTGGAGATCGGCGCGATGATGCACACCGGCGCGGCCGTGGCGTCGATGAGGTAGGAGAGCTTCGCGCGGGAGACCTTCTTCGCGTTCGTGACGGGGCGCATCACCGAGCCGACCGTGAGGCAGTTGAAGTAGTCGTCCACGAAGATGAGGATGCCGAGCACGATCGTGGCCACCTGTGCGCCCACGCGGCTCTTGATGTGCGTCTGCGCCCAGCGGCCGAACGCGGCCGAGGCGCCGGTCTTGTTCATCATCGCCACGAGCGCGCCGAGCAGCACGAGGAAGAAGATGATGCCGATGTTGTAGGCGTCCGCCACGGCCTTGATGAAGCCGTCTTGCACCACGTGCGTGAGCGAGCCCACGGGCTCGAACCCGGCGTAGAGCAGACCGCCCGAGACGATGCCGATGAAGAGCGAGGAGTAGACTTCCTTCGTGACGAGCGCGAGCACGATCGCGAGCAGCGGCGGAAAGATCGCCCACCAGGAGCCGAAGAAGCCGTTCGTCTGGCGAATCGTCTTCAGCGCCTGCGCCTCGTGCGTCTTGAAGTCGTGGTCGTACTGCACGTTGTCCGCGTAGGCGTCCACGAAGTCGTGCGCGCTCTTCACGTCGTCCTTGGCCTTGAGCGCGGCGAGGTTGTAGACGTTGGTGGCGACTTCGGCGCCGTTCGTCACGCACACCGTGACGGGAATGGGTGCGGGTTCCGCGGGAGTCGCGTCACCGGCGTGGAGGAGTGTTCCGACAAGCGCCAGGGCGCAGCAGAGGAGTGTTTTCATGGGAGTTGGTAGTTGGGAGTTGAGAGTTGGGAGTTTACAAATCGCCTTGCACCTTGCCGAGGAATTCGCCGAGGCGGCCGTCGTGGCGCTGGCCGAAGATGTCCTTGGGTGTGCCTTCGGCGGCGATGTGGCCGCCTTCGAGGAAGAGGACGCGGGTGGCGACGTCGCGCGCGAAGCGCATTTCGTGCGTGACCACGACCATGGTCATGCCGTTTCGGGCGAGATCCTTCATCACGTCGAGCACTTCGCCGACCATTTCGGGGTCGAGCGCGCTCGTGGGCTCGTCGAAGAGCATCACCTTCGGCTCCATGGCGAGCGAACGCACGATCGCGACGCGCTGCTTCTGGCCGCCGGAGAGCTGCTGCGGATAGGCGGCGGCCTTGTCCGCCAGGCCCACGCGCGCGAGCAGGTCGCGGGCCTTCGCCTCGGCCGCCGCGCGCGGCGTCTTGCGCACGAGGCGCGGCGCGAGCGTGATGTTGTCGAGAATCGTGAGGTGCGGGAAGAGGTTGAAGTGCTGGAACACCATGCCCATCTCGCTGCGCACGCGGTTCTTCACCGACTCGCTCGCGTGCACGATGTCCTCGCCCTCGAAGACGATCTCGCCCGACGTGGGCTGCTCCAGCAGATTCATGCACCGCAGGAACGTGGATTTGCCACCGCCGGAGGGCCCGATCATCACGACGACCTCGCCCTTGCGGATGGTGGTGGAAAGTCCTTTGAGCACCTCGAGATTCCCAAAGGACTTGTGCAGATCGGAAATGCGCAGCAGGGCGTCGTCGGCCGAAGCCGCGCCCTGCCGCGCATCCGCGTGTTGAAGGCTGTCTTCAGACATGGCGAAGACTTATTTCTTCTCGATTTCGAACGCGCCGAGCGGGAGCGCGGCGTCGCTGTAGAGTGCGCCGAACCACGGGCGCGAATGGAGGTAGCGCAGCTTCACCGGCTCCTTCACCTCGTCCGAGCCGACGACCAGATCCCTGCCGTTGATCGGGCCGGTGTAGTAGGGCTTGTGGTCTTCGGGCAGGATGTGCTTCCGCAGCTTCTGGTTGCGGATCTTCGCCGGCTTCCACGCGCCGTCCGCGCCGCAGACCTCGAAGCCGACCTCGACGGAGCGGTCGGGGTTGTAGACGTACCAGCCGTCCGCGTCGTTGAACGAAAGGACGAACGCGCCGTCCTTCACCTTCCAGCTCTTGATCGTCGGCGAGTTGTCGCGCACGAAGTCCCAGCCGTAGTCGCGCTTGAGCGCGTGGAGCGAGAGGCGCTTCGCGACGGTGCGCTTGTCGTTCGGGTGGATGTCGTCGAGGTTGCCGACGTCGTTGATGACGGCCATCGCCGCGTTCGGCTCCTCGGACTCGAACTTCGCCTGCGCCATCTGGACGTTGACGACGTTGGTGCTGCCGCCCCACGGCGCGAGCTGCGCGAAGTAGAGCTTCAGGCCCGGGTTCTTGAACTCCTTCGCCCAGCCGTTGTAGAGCGCGTGCATCTTGTTCGCGTAGCGCGGATACTCGTTCCGGTTGTGGCAGCCCTGGTACCAGATGAAGCCGCGGCACGCCATCGGCGCATACGCCGCGACCATGCCGTTCCAGAGCGCGGACGGCTGCTGGATGAAGTCGTTGATCGGGCCCTTGCGATTCTCGCCCTTCCAGTCCTTCTTCTCGACCATCTTCCAGTCGCGCTCGACGTCGAGGTCCTTCAGCCCCGCGTAGCCGGAGCGCGGCGTCCAGGCGTCGATGTTCGTGCCGCCCCACGAGGCGTCCACGAGGCCGACCGGGATGTCAAGCGCGTTCGCGAGCTCGAGCGCGTAGTAGTAGCCCATGGCGGACGGCATGCGGCGCGCCTTGCTGCCCGACTTGAAGTCCTTCCACATCTGCGGCGTCGCCTTCTGCCACTCGACCTTGAAGCCGAGGCGCGGCGTCGTGGAGGCGACGAGCGGCGTCTTGACGAAGCGCACGAACGGCTTGTTGACGCTCGTGAGCATCATCGCGCCCCAGCCGTCGCGGTAGCGCGGGCTGCCGCCCCAGATCGGGCAGTCCGTGTTCGACTGGCCGGCGCACATCCACACCTCGCCGACGAGGACGTCGTTGACCTCGACGACGTCCGTCTCCGTGTCCCAGAGGAATCCCGGCTCGCACTCGGCGACGCGCAGGACGCGGCTCTCCTTCGACGCGGGCATCGCGGGGAGCTCGACGCGCCAGGCGCCGTCCTTCGCGGCGGTCGCCGCGGCCTCCGCGCCGGCGAACGACACGACGACCTTCCTTCCGGGGGCGGCGCTGCCCCAGACGGGCACGGCGCGCTCGCGCTGCAGCACCATGCCGTCCGCAAACGGCGTGGCGAGCTCGACCTTGGCGAAAAGCGGCAGCGCACACGCCGCCGCAAACGAACAGACTGCGATCTTCTTCATAGCGGCGAGTATGATACCAAATCCGCGCCGCCGTGTCTATTGAACAAAGCGGTCATGGTGCCATTTCCCACGAAAGCGCAGAATGTTGACGAGCCAAATCATCACGCTTGCGCAGAACAAGCCCCCTGCGATTGGGGCCTGTCCCCAATCCTTACCCTCGAAGAGCGAACATAACTCTGGATGTTTCTCGAAATTGATCTCGATGTAGTGGTCGAAAGATTGCGCCAGTTCGCGAACGGCCGTCGTCTTACCCGTCTGTCGCGCACCACGCAGAAGAAGAGGCTTGTGCAACGCATCTTTCTTCCACGCGATAAGCGCATCATCAAATTTCCGTCGAATATACATCTTTCAAACCTCTTTTCCTGTGTTTGTGTGTAGTATACACAATCCATCGCGACATACAAGGGTGATACTGTCTGTTTTCAGAGAAAAAGAAAGGTTGCGGAATGTGGAGCACGTGCCCCAGGCGGACGGCGAGAATCGGACTACCGCACTTCGCGACGGAGCGGGATGGAGTCCTGTGCTGGCGGGCACCAAAAACGGCGGGGCGAGTCATCCGACTCGCCCCGCCCCGTCCCGGACTGGCCAACCTACGCCTTCCGCCCATGCGACTTATTTCACTTTTGGAATCTCTGCAAATCGTCTACAGCACCACGCCCACTTTACTCTGCACGAAAAATTTCGTATACTACACTCGTTTTCAACGAAAGGATCGGACACTATGGCAAATCTTACCATTTCCATGCCGGCAGCCGACAAGGTCGCCATCAGCGCGTTCTGCGAGGCAACGGGCTTCACGATCTCGTCGCTCTTCAACGTCTTCACGAAGGCCGTCCTGCGCG